>DLRK01000117.1:9990-40453 GCA_002501065.1 Akkermansiaceae bacterium UBA7890 | reverse complement strand
CCCTCGCGCTATTCGATGCTGAGTGGTCTCTACGGGTTCCGGGAAGGGGTGAGGATTTTGCCGCCCAACGCACCACTCTGCATTCCGACCGACATCCTCACCCTGCCCAAGCTCTTCCGCCGGGCGGGCTACCATACCGGGGTGGTGGGAAAGTGGCACCTCGGACTCGGATCGAAGGGAACTCCAGTGAACTGGAACGCCGAGGTGAAGCCGGGTCCCCTCGAAGTGGGTTTCGATTATTCCTTTCTCCTGCCCTCCACCAACGACCGGGTTCCCTGCGTCTATCTTGAGAATTACAAGGTGGTGAACCTCAACCCCTCCGACCCGCTCTATGTCGGGTCTGCCCCGGAGGGTCACAAGAGTACGGTGTATCCCTACGGCCGCACCAACCCGGAGGCCGAGACCTACTATCCCGGGGATCCCCAGCACAGTGAGACCGTGATCAACGGGATTGGGCGCATCGGCAAGATGTGGGGCGGGAAATCCGCCCTCTGGAACGACGAAACGATGGCTGATGAGTTTGCTTCCCAGGCCCGCAAGTTCCTCGAACGGCAGAAGAAGGAGAAGCCCTTCTTTCTCTACCTCTCCTCCCAGGACATTCACGTTCCCCGGGCTCCGCATCCGCGGTTCCAGGGAAAAACCAAACTGGGTAAGCGGGGCGATGCCATGGTGCAGTTTGACTGGCTGGTGGGGGCGGTGGAGCAGGCCCTCGAGGACACGGGATTCACGGAAAACACGATCCTGATCGTCTCCTCCGATAATGGACCGGTCTATGACGATGGTTACGAGGACGGCTCCACGGTGCGCAAATCGAGCCAGGAGTCGGACCAGGGGCACGATGGCTCGGGTCCCTATCGTGGGGGGAAGTATCAGATTTACGAGGGTGGCACGCGGGTTCCCTTCATCGTGAAATGGCCGGGGCGCATCAAGCCGGGAGTTTCCTCGGCCCTCGTGAGCCAGATTGATTTCATCGCCTCCTTTGCCGAGTTACTGGGGATCAAGCTCAAGCCGGGGGAGGCCCGGGACAGCCGGAATACCCTGGGGGCCTTTCTCGGCAAGGATGAGAAGGGGGTGTCCTACACCTTGGAGGAGGCCAGCCGGCAGGTCGCGATCCGGTCCGGGCACTGGAAGTTCATCCCGGGCAAGAAGGCCGGGGTGGGGCAGCTCTACGACCTCTCCAGGGACGTGGGAGAGCAGAAGAACGTGCAGGCGGCTCACCCGGAGGTCGTAAAGCACCTGGCCGCCCAACTCTCCGCCCTGCGCAAGGGCCAGGGATTGCGGGCGGAGTAGGAAGGGCGAATTATCGGGCCCCGGGGAGGATGGGCGGCGGGATAGCGCCATGCTCAAGACGTGGCAGTCGGGGAGCAGCGCGATGCGACAGTTCAGTTCTTCTTCGCGAGCGAGAGGCAAATCACTTCCGTGTCGTTGCGGATGAAGACGCACTTGTGGGCGTAGGCGGGGTGGGACCAGACGATGCGGCGCTGCCGAAGATCGGCCCCGTTGGGCTCGATGACGTGGGCCCGGTCGATCTCCTCGTAGCCCTTGACGGAGAGTCGGGCGATGGCGAGGTCGCCCTTTTCGGTGAAGAGGAAGTAGCGGTCCTCGTGCGGGGTGACGAAGACCGTTCCCCACCGGGTCGGTTCGTCGAGGGCGATGGGTTCCAGGGACTCCCACACCCGCTTGCCGGTGAGCGCCTCCATGCACCGGAACTGGCCGTAGCTGCAGGCTCCGAAGAGATGTCCGTCCTGGAGCACGGTCGTGTTCATGATCCCATGGAGGTGCGTGGTCTGCCGCTCGCTGGCCTGCTTCGTGCGGTAGACGATTTCCGGAGTGCCATTGCCCTTCTGCAGACGGAGCAGCATGGAACCATTATAGAAGGAGGACAGGAAGAGGTGGTCCTTGTCGATCATCTGGGGCATGGGAATGGTGAGGCCGAACCGGATTTTCCAGGGAATGGTCCAGAAGAGCCGGCCGGTTGCGGGGTCGAGGGCGTTGACGCTTTCGGGGTGCCAGATGATGAGCAGGTCGCGACCCGCATGTTTCACGATACGGGGGGGACAGTAGCCCGGTTGACCGGCGTTCAGAGCCCGCCAGACTTCCTTGCCGGTTTCCTTGTGGAAGGCGACCGCGATGCTTCCCTTCCCGGCCGCGAGGCAGATGAGGAGATCGCCGTGGATGAGGGGCGAAGCAGCAAAACCCCAGGTCTGGGTCCTGGCCTGGAAGCGTTCCTTGAAGTCGTGTTGCCAGAGTTCCCTGCCGTCCGTCGTCGAGCGGCATACGAGGAGTCCCTCAGCGCCGGAACTGTAGACCCGTTCCCCGTTTACGAGGGGAGTGACGCGAGGACCGGCGGGGTAGGACATGGTATAGGCACAGGGATAGGATTTCTCCCAGATGACCGTTCCGTCGGAGGCGTCGAGGCAGAGGAGGCGTTCCTTTCCCGGTTGGCTACCGGTGCGGGCGGATTCGCGTTTGGCTTTCGCGCTGCGGTCCACTTCACGATCCATGAGGTAGACCCGCTTGCCGGCAACGGCTGGTCCGGCGTAGCCTCGCTGGATGGGGGTGCGCCAGAGAACCCTGGGTCCACCCTCCGGGAATTTCTCAAGGATGCCGGACTCGCGCCAGATGCCATCCCGCTGCGGGCCGAACCACTGGGGCCAGTCTTCCGCCTGGGAGGTGAGAGAGGAGGACAGGATGACAAGGAGCAGGATTTTTTTCATGAACTTTCAGCCAGCCTACAGAATTTCCGGACCATTGCCATTATCCAATGGCGGCCTTGTTTTCCTGTGCTAGCCTCGGTCAAGCCGAGCCCCGAGCGGATCCATGGACGTTACCAACAAGAGCAAAAAACCCCTTCTCGTGCCGCTTCCGGGTGGCAAGCGCCTTTTCCTGCAACCTGGCAAGACCGGTCAGATCACTCCCAAGGCGCTCGAGCATCCGCCCGTGGCAAAATTGCTGGAATCCGGTGATCTGGAATCTGCCCAGGGGGCTCACAGCCCCAGTGCCCGCGCGGGAGGCAAGGCCAGCGGTTCGGCTGGTGGTTCCGCGGCCCCCAAGGGGGGATCAGGAGCAGCCCGCCAGTCGGGAGACCGGTAGGTCGGAGGTCACGTTCGCTGGCGTTCGGGAAAGGTGAAGTCGACACGTTGACGGGTGGTGTCAACCCTGGCGACCGTGACCTGGACACGGTCCCCGACGCGGATGAGACGGTGGGATCGGCGGCCCCGGATCTGTCGTCGGGTGGAATCGAAATCGTAACGGTCATCCTTGAGAAGGTTGCGGGGGACGAGGCCGCCCATGCCCAATTCCTCGATGTCCACGAAGAATCCATAGGGGACGATTTCCGTGACGAGGGCGGTGCAGGTCCTTGGTTTGCCCTGCCGCAATTGATTCTTGAGGTAGGCACATAGCTTGGAGCGCTTGCTGTTCCGTTCGGCCTCGCTGGAGGCCCGTTCGGTGGCCGAGAGATGTTCGGCTACGCGGCGCAGGTCACGAGGGTCGGGTCCTCTCTTCTGGAAGAGTGCCCGGTGGACGAGTAAATCGGCGTAGCGCCGGATGGGGGAGGTGAAGTGGGCGTAGTTTTCCTTGGCCAGGCCGTAGTGGCCCAGCGACCGGGTGGCATAGCGGGCGCGGGGGAGGGTCCGGAGGAAACCGATCCGGAGCGCGGGTCCGATGCTGGATTTCTCCAGCCGCCCCAGGAGTTTCTGGACTTCCCTAGGTTTGCCGAGATTGCCACAGGGAATCCGGTGGAAGTGGACTTCTTCGCGAAACTCCCGGAGACGGGCAGGATCGGGATGCTCATGGACCCGGTGGATGCCGGGTTTGCGCAATTGGAGGAGCCGGGTGGCGACGGCTTCGTTAGCGAGGAGCATGAACTCCTCGATGAGTTGGTGGGACTGGTCGTGCTGGACCTGCTCAATATCAATGACCCGGCCCCGCCGATCGAGACGAAGGCAGGTTTCCGTGGAAGAGAATTCAAGTGAACCAGCCCGGAGGCGGCGGGCGCGAAGTTTCTGGGCGAGGTGATCGGCATCCTGGATCATGCGCTCGAGGGAATTGGTGGTCTTGCCCCCGATAACGCGCATGGCATCTTCATAGGTGAAGCGGCGGCGGGAGCGGATGACGGCGGACGAGAATCTGGTCCGGAGGATTTGCCCGTCATCACTTAGAAGAAATTCCACGCATTTGGTGAGGCGTTCGACGCCGGGGAGAAGGGAGCAGAGGTTGTTGCTGAGGGACTCGGGCAGCATGGGAATGACGCGGTCGGGCAGATAGGTTGAATTGCCACGCAGGCGGGCCTCCCGGTCGAGGGAGGACCCGGTCTTCACGTAGTGAGAGACATCCGCAATATGGATCCGCAGTTCCCAGGGGCCCCTGCGGGTCCGGCGCAGCGAGAAGGCGTCGTCGAAGTCGCGGGCGGAGGCGGGATCAATGGTGATGACCGGGTGTCGGCGGCAATCGGTGCGATTGGCGATTTCCCGGGGGTGAACGGTGGTTCCGAGGCGTTTTGCCTCAAGGAGGACCTTGCGAGGAAAGACCTCACGGAGGGAGGATCCCGACTTTGGACGGGATGTTGATTTCATGATAGGCGTAATTGTGGATTGGTGCATGCGCGTCGGGCGGACAGGGCGTTCGCGGAGAGACGCGCAAAATGCTGCCGGCGGGTTAGCTCGGCGCGTGACCCGAGAGTGGGTCAATCAAGACTTCCCGTAGGGAAGTTCCACTGCAAGGTGACAGCGGTTTTCCGGAATGCAAGTGGAAAGAAGGCGCGCCACTGGCGGGTCACCTGCCCTTGGTCACCCGACCACTCTTCTTGTGTTTCCACGTGAACTTCTCATGGTCGAAGACGAAGGCTTTCTTGGAATCGGCGGGAGAGGCGGGAGCGGGGGGGATCCACTGCCTGGCTTCCCTGATTGCGCTCGTGTGTCCGGGATCCCGTGCGAGGTTTGTCCGCTCGTCCGGGTCGTTGCGGTGATCGTAGACTTCCCATTGTCCGGTTGTGTAGCGAATGACGCGGTAACGAGTGGTGCGGACAGCGACATGTCCCGATTCCTCAATGGTGATGGCGGGACGCTCGCGGGCCTTGTCAGGCTTGAGGAGCCAGGGAACGAGACTGATACCATCAAGCTTGCCCACCCGGGGAAGGCCGCAGAGTTCGATAAGGGTCGGAAAGATGTCGACCAGGCTGACGGGTTGCCTGCAGCGCTGTCCGGCCATCCCGACCCCGGGCGCGGCGATGACGAAGGGAACCCGCGTGGCTTCCTCCCATAGCGTGCGCTTGTGCCAGTGTCCCTTTTCGCCGAGGTGCCATCCGTGATCGGACCAGAGGACGACGATGGTGTCCTGGGCCGCAGGGCTTTTGTCCAGGGCGTCGAGGACGCGGCCCACGAGGGTATCAGCGAAGGAGATGCTGGCGAGGTAGTGTCGGACGGCGATTCTCCACTTGCCGGTTTGGCGGAGCCGTGCGAGGTCATCGGACTTGCGTCGCGCGAGCTTGCGGCCAGCTTCAGGAACGTCTTTCAGGTCGTCAGGGAGGTCTTCCGGCACGACGACCCGGTCGAGAGGATAGAGGTCGAGGTATTTCTGCGGAATGTACCAGGGAAGGTGAGGATGGAAGATGCCACAGGCGAGGAAGAACGGCTTGTCGTGTCCGCGGCGGGGGAGGTTCTCAAGATACTGGACGGCATAGTCGGCGACCAGGGCATCATCGTAGCCATCCTCGGGTTGAGGCAGGATGCCCCAGTCCGCCTCTTCGGAATAGAGTTTGATGCCGGAGTAGGGAAACTCCCGGGGACGGGATTTTGCGGGAGTCCACGGATAGAGACGGGACCCGTGTCGAATCCAGCCATTATCATTGAAGAGGTTGCGCTGGAAGTGATCCCACTGGGCGGGGGGATTGTTGCCGGCGGTATGATGGTAGATCTTTCCGGCGCCCACGGTGTGGTAGCCGTTTTCGCGGAAGTGGACAGGGATGGTACGGAGTTCCGGGAGGTTGGGTTTCCACCAGTGCTGATTGTTGTAGATGCCGGTGGAGGTGGGGAGTAGTCCGCTCATCACGGAGGCCCGGCTGGGACAGCACACCGGGGCAGTGCAATGGGCATTGGTGAAAGCGGTGCCACGGGCGGCCAGGCGATCGAGATTGGGGGTGTGCACCTTGCCGGGGTATCCACCAAGGAATCCAACCCAGTCGTTGAGATCGTCGAGGGCGAGGAAGAGAACATTCTTCTGCGGGGCGGCGCCGGTAGATGCGACCGGGAGGTAACCCGAGAGGAGGATGGAGAAGGCGACCAGAAGACGTAACACTCGTTCCATACCAGCAGGAGAACAGGGATGCGGCAAGATTTGCCTCTGCTCCGGTGATTGACTCCGGGCTTGATTTTCCGATGCTGGAGGTGCCCCCGTGAATCGTCTGTTAGTTATTGGCACGCCCCTGGTGCTCGCTTCTGCCACCCCGGCCCAGGCGCAATTCAGTTTTACCGAGCAAACGGATCTCCTGAGTGAGGGATCCCTCAGTGGAGCGCCCATGGCGGTGGTCGATATGAATGGCGATGGTCGGGATGACCTGATTCGCCTTCATGAAACCGAGCGACTCCTGATTGACTATCAGGAAGGGCCCGGCGAGCCATTTTCGTCCTACGTTTACGGAGAGGTTCCCCGTGGTTCGATCTGGGCGGTGTGCGCGGCGGACGTTGATCGCAATGGATTCAACGATCTCTTTCTTGGGCCTTCTTCGGGAGGAGCCTTTCTGCTGAAGGCCAATGCGACCGGGGCGTCCTATGCCCTGGTCGGGTTGCCCGATCGTGACATTTTCGTGCAGGGTTCCATCTTTGCGGATTTCAACAATGACGGGAATGTCGACATTTTTGCCTGTGACGACAATGACGACAACCATCGCTATCGCAATGATGGCACGGGGGGATTTCTGCTGGAACCGGGACTGGTTGGGGACTCTCTGCCATCCAGCGTCTCGAGTGGAAACTACGCCGCAATCCAGATCGATTACGACAACGACGGGCACGCTGACATGTATCTCTCCAAGTGCCGGCTCGGAGTGACTGATCCGACCGACGGGCGGCGCATAAACCGCCTCTTCCGCAACGATGGATTCAACAGCTACTCTGATGAGGGTCCGGCTGCCGGATTGGATGATGGGGAGCAGTCGTGGTGTGCGGATTTCGCGGACATCGATAATGATGGGGATCTAGATTGTTTTGTTCTCAACCACGGTCCAGGGACGTCGAAGTTGTTTGAGAATGACGGATCGGGTTTCTTCACGGATATCAGTGCGAGCGCCGGGCTGGCAGATATAGATTACTTTGGGATCCAGGCTCTCTTCCGGGACTTTGACAATGACACGTTTGTTGATCTTCTGGTGACGGCCTCGAACCTGGGAGGTTCGAAAGCAACCTACCGCCTCTACCGGAACAATGGAGACAGGTCGTTCACCCGCGCACCCAATGTCCTGCAAACCGAGGGAAACACGCCAATCTCCTATCTTCATTCGTGTGCTCTGGGTGATTTCAATCACGACGGGTTCGTGGATATTTTCGGCGGGCGTGGAACGCTTTACAACGAACCCTCGGATGATCAACGGGACCTCGTGTTTCTGAACGACGGGAATGCCAATCATTTTCTTGGCGTTCAGCTCCGCGGACGACTCTCCAATGCGAATGGGATCGGTGCCCGGCTTGAGTTACATGGAAGCTGGGGCGTGCAGTTGCGCGAAGTGCGGGCGGGGGAAGGTTATGGGATCCAGAACTCGCTCACGAAGATCTTCGGACTGGGCAGCGCCACCGAGATAAGAAAGCTGGTCGTGAGGTGGCCTTCAGGGATCACCGAAGAGATCCCCGCGCCGGCGGTGGACCAGTTCCTTCAGTTCTCGGAGGGTGATACGTGGGAGAATGGCGAATTCAGTCAGCCTCTCATCGTGAGCTCACTTGCGACCAGTATGATTGTTGATGAACCGTTGCGTTACCGGGTGGCGACGAGCAACCTGAGTCTTTCCTTTGCCATCGGGGATGGCCCCCCGGGGATGACGGTTGATGCTGAGAGCGGGGTGTTGAGCTGGACGCCGGTGGCAGAGGGCGTGGAGACGGTGGAGATCAAGGTCAGGAATCCGGCCGGAGTGACAAGTGAGACGCTCACTATCACGGTGGAACCAGCGCCCCCACCTCCCGACTTCGCTTCGGCGATCAACAATAACGATCTGGTCTTTGCGACCTCGGAGATACCCTGGTTCGGACAGGAACAGGAGAGCCGGGAGGACGATCAGGCCTTGCAGAGTGGAGCGATCAGTGATGATGAACGTTCCTGGGTGGAGACCACGGTGGAGGGTCCCGGTGACCTGCAGTTCTGGTGGAAGGTGTCCTCGGAGGAGATCTACGATCAACTGATCTTCCAGGTGAATGGCGTCCCGGTGGAGGACATCAGCGGAGAGACAGACTGGCGGATGGTGTCGTATGAGGTGCCGGAAGGGACGCGTCGACTGAGGTGGTCCTACGAGAAGGATGGCTCGGTGTCCGATAACGACGACGTGGGATATCTCGACGAAATCTCGTGGGTGGCCACTGACAGCGATGGCGATGGGCTGCCGGACGACTGGGAACGGATTAATTTTGGAGACCTTTCTGCCGGGCCAGGCGATGATCCGGATGGTGACCTGAGCGGTAACGGGGAGGAATGGACAGCGGCTACGGATCCCAACGATCCTGCCTCGGTGCTCCGAATCCTGCGCGTCACACGGGAGGTGACCGGCTCCAGTGAGGTGGTCTTCCAGAGCGTGCCGGGCAAGAGATATGTCATTGAAGCCTCCGCCACGTTGCAGAACTTCCGGAGGGTCACGGAGGAGATCGTCGCGGAAGCGGACACCACGGCTGCCACTGTTCTTCTATATGTTCCCGATTCCGCCGGGGAAGTCACCTACGTGGCCTCCAATGCGGAAGGCAGGGCCCTTGTGCCGGGTGGTAGCCTGGATGGACTGTGGCGGGGAGGGGACGAAGCCGGATTTGCGGCAGCGGGCGGGGAGACCGACTGGGATGCGGTCACCCAGGGGATCGGCTATGACCAGAATCAGACTACCTACGATCCGTTCATCGGGAGTGACCTGCAGACGGCAATGTACCGCAATCACCCGACCGCCTACCTGCGCCTCCCGTTCAATGTAGACAATCCGTTCCTGATTGTCAGCCTGAAGCTGGAAGTGCGTTACGACGACGGCTTTGCCGCTTGGTTGAATGGTGTCCCGGTAGCGAGAGATAATGTTCCGGAAGGGGCGCTCAGCTGGAATTCGTTGGCTCCCTCCAGTCGTCCGGACAGTCAGGCCGTCAGCTTCAACGAGTTTGACCTGGGAGCTTATGCAGGCACTCTCCGGAAGGGTCGGAACATCCTCGCGTTGCAGGGACTTAACCGGGCTTCTACCAATCGTGACTTTCTCCTGCAGGCCAGATTAAGTGGCGAGGAGAGCGAACTGCTCATGCCGTCCGGCCATTATTTTCGCGTGCGGGTGGTCGAGTAGTTGCGGAAGGGTATCCAGAGGAGGAGGAAGAGGAGTGCTCCGATCAGGATCATCCAGAGGATTCTGAGCGGATAGGGGCCGAGGAGGTTGACGGGAGTAGACACGCCGGGAACGTCCCGGCCCAGAAAGCCGTAGTTCCAGCCTGTGAGGGCGTTGGCGTTGATGATGGAGAGAAGGATCACGTAGGCGAGGGTGAAGAGTGAGCTGTGAAGGAGGTCCCGGAAGGAAGGGCGGAAGTGTTCGGATCGGAAGATGTGGACGAGTGCGAAGATGATGAAGCTGTGATAAATCCAGAAGATCCAGAATCCCCAGTTCCCGGGCCCCTCCCCCAGGGTGGGTGTCAGGAAGGCCCACAGGTAGAGGCAGGTCCAGAAGTAGATGATTCCCTGGAAGAGCCGGATGCCCTTGAGGATTGCGAGAGCGCCGAAGATGTTGGCCGCATTACAGAAATGAAGGGGGAGACTCATCGCAAGATCGAAGCGTTCGGGCAGCATCCAGTAGCCCGTATTGAGAATCCAGGCGACGATGCAGCCCCAGCCCACAAATAGTCGCAGAAAGTGTTGGCGGGATTCTGGTGCCTGGCGCCGGCTGGCGAGTGCCAGCAGCGTCGCGGCCACCGCGATGACCGCCAGGGTGACGAGGTGGGTGGTGCTTCCGGTCTGGAAGTTTGCAAGAATCATGAGGAGCTGAGAGGGCCTGAGCGGGACCGTTCAGGAGGATCGGCTTGTCCCGGTGTTGTAATCGACTGGAGGGAATGCAGCGCAGGAGAGGGAAGAAGAATGATCATGTTGAGGCGGGCATGGACGAACCCGGGATTTCAATCACGGGTTGCTGCTCTTTCGATGGCGGCCCGTGCAAGGAGTCGGGTGGAATCGAGGGTGGGCAGAGGTGAGACCTGATCGTTGAGGATGAGAGGGAGTTCGGTGCAACCCAGGACAACGGCGTCGCACTGATGTTCGTCATGGAGTCGCTCGATGATGTCAAGGAGAGTGGAGCGATCCTCACTGGTGACCCGGTTGAAGACGAGGCGATCGAAGATGAGGGTGTTGATGGATGAGCGATCGTCGGTGTTGGGCGTAATCGCTTTAATGCCCAGAGGGGCCAGTTTGTCGGGATAGACCGGGCCCTCCATGAGGTACCTGGTGCCGAGAATGGCGAGGCGTCGGAAGCCCCGGGTGTGGGCCTCCCGGGCGACCACCTCGGCGATGTGGAGCCACGGAAGGGTCGCTTCCAGACTGGCGTGATCCATGGCTTCATGCACGGTGTTGTCGGGACAGATGGCAAAGTCTGCTCCGAGGGTTTCGAGCTTGGCACAGGAGTTGGCCAGGAGGCTGGCGATGGCGGGCCAGTCTCCCTCTTCGAGGAGGCGGCAATACTCACCGAAGCTGGAGGAGTGGAGGACGATCTCGGGGTGATGATGGGAGCCGAGCAACTCTCCGCACTCTGCAGTAATCGTTTCATAACAGAGTGCCGCACCGGGTCCGCTGCAGGCCACGATCCCGATGGTCCGGGCCTTTCGCCAGTCTTGCATGGCAGGAGAGCTAACCCGGAAGAGTTGAGTTCTCCACCGCAATTTCAGAGGTAGCGAAGGACGGGTGGGCCTCTCCCTCCCCAAGATGCTCCGTTCCCCGCCAGGGCCTTCGCTCGCAGGTTGAAGGCCGGTGGACTGGTGTGTTGCCAGGCGTTTCCCATGAGCCAAGGCGTTGTCGTCCAAGATGGTAGTTGATGGCATTCATGCTCCGAGGCTGGACTGACTGGGCAAGCCCGGATTGCGAGTCATGTTTTGAAGCGCTGATCCTGTCTACAGGGCTCCGAAGGGCCGACAGGGGGACGGGCGGATCCCGGGTCCGTGAGACAGGTGACCGGTATTCGGGTGAAATAGCCGGGAAATCTCCATAAAACCGTTGCCTTTTGGGAAAGGGCTCACCATGTTCCGCGCCATGCATCCCGACGTGGTGAAATTGGTGGAATCAGGTCGCATTCCCCAAACCGTCGGGGAACGCCTTTCCCAATTGGCTCCCGGCAGCTTTTGTCTTCACAAGTCGTGGGGATCTGGGAAAGTGATCGATTGGGACCTCTTTGGCGGGAAGGTGACCATTGACTTTGAACGGGAATCGGGGCGCGTGATGGGGTTGAAACTGGCCCTGGAGAAGACTGAACCGCTGGAGGCGGAGGATTTCCGTGCCCAGAAGATCGAGAAGATAGAGGAACTGCGGGAGCAGGCCCAGAGCGATCCTGCCACCGTGGTCATCCAGACCCTTGGAGCTCACGGCGGATCGATGAAACCGGACCAGATCGACCGGCAACTGTGTGGAAGCGTTGTGCCGGAGGCTAATTACAAGAAGTGGTGGGATCGCGCCAAGAAGGCTTTGCGGGAATCTCATCGAGTGGTGGTTCCGAGCAAGCGCAATGAACCGCTGGTCCTGCGCGACACCGACCTGAGTCCGGTGCAGACCCTGATATCCGATTTCGAGGCGACGAATAACCTGCGCGAGAAGGCCAGGGTTCTCGATGATCTTCGAAAGCAGTCGAAGGCACTGGAGAGCGAGGGCGTGGTGGAAGAATTGCTTGCCGGGATTGAAGAGGTCAGTCGCAAGGGGATTAAACTTCATCTGGGAGATGCCCTTGACCTGCTGGCGAGTCGAGATGAGTTGCTGGAGGCTCTGAAGGAGGTCACCCTGGCTGATAACGCACTGCGATTGCATGACGTGCTGGCGAGTTCCAGTGGTCCGCTTGCGCCTCAGATGGCAGGTCTCCCAGCAGCCCGGCAACGCCGGATTTATGAGGCTTTCCCGGATGCCTTCGGAGGGGAGTGGCTGGAAAAGATTCTGCGGGTATTTGACCGGGTGGGTACCCGGGGAGTGTCTGAGATCGCCAAGATGTTTGCGGATCGTGGAGAGATGGACACGCTGCTTGAACATATCAGGCGTGCACTGTCGCGGCACGCGCTCGGTCCGGATGCGCTGGCATGGATTTGCCGGGAACGCAGGAAGGCGGCCAAGGATGTTTTTACCCACGAGGTGGGCTCGGCCATTCTCTCGGTCATTGAACAGGACAGCACGGATGAGGGACCACGCAAGACGCTGCGACTGCAGAATTTCCTGATGGAGGACCGCGAACTCATTGCCGACCTGCTGGATGAAGTGGATATGAACGAGGTGCGAAACTTTGCGCGCAAGCTGCTGCAGAGTCCTGCGTTCGCGGAACTGGACCGGAAATCGTTGATGGCCCGGGTGATCAAGGCGCACCCGGAGACGCAGGAGCTGGTGACCGGTGACGGAGGGCCCCGCCGGGAGACCCTGATCGTCTCCTGGGAGAGCCTGGAAAGGCGCAAGGAGGAGTATGAAGACCTCGTGAACAAGCGTATCCCCGGGAACATCAAGGAGATTGCCATCGCGCGTTCCTACGGCGATCTGCGGGAGAACTTCGAATACAAGGCAGCCAAACAGATGCAGGCCGTCCTCGCTCGTCGCAGGACGGAACTGGAGAAGGATCTGGATAATGCACAGGGATCGGATCTCACCGGAGCGGACACCGCCACCGTCAACATCGGGACGGTGGTGAAACTTCGGCACGATGACGAGACCGAGCAATACACCGTTCTCGGGGCCTGGGACAGCGATCCCGACAAGCTCACTGTCTCCTACCTTTCAGAGATCGGGCAGGCCCTCATTGGTCAGAAGGTTGGCAACAAGGTCGAGTTTCGCGATCTGGAAACCGAAGAGGAGCGCACTTATGAAATCGCCGAGATTACGGCGTGGAAGTAAGAGGCCTCTTCCTGAGCCAATTCCGCCTACAAAATCATGTCTGACACCACTATTACCAGAGTATGCGGTCGCGAGATCATCGATTCCCGGGGCAATCCCACCGTGGAGGTCGAGGTCACCCTGCAGGGCGGAGGATTCGGCCGCGCCGGCGTTCCCAGCGGAGCGAGTACCGGTGAGCACGAAGCCTGGGAGTTGCGGGATGGCGACAAGAGTCGCTACCTGGGCAAGGGTGTGCTGGGTGCAGTTGACAACGTGAACCAGAGGATTGCGCCGGCCCTGATCGGGATGGACGGCACCAACCAGTCCGGGGTTGATGCAGCCATGCTGGCCCTGGATGGCAGCAAGAATAAGAAGAATCTCGGAGCCAATTCCATCCTGGGCGTTTCCATGGCGCTGGCCAAGGCGGCTGCGGCGCAGGTGGGCCTGCCTCTGTATCAGTATCTTGGCGGGCCGAATTCAAAGGTTCTTCCGGTGCCCATGATGAATATCCTTAACGGTGGGGCACACTCAGACGCTCCGATTGACTTCCAGGAGTTCATGATCATGCCAGTGGGTGCACCCACCTTCCGGGAGTCACTGCGTTACGGGGCGGAGGTCTTTCACGCGCTCAAGAAGGTGCTCCATGATCGTAATCTTTCCACCGCGGTGGGGGACGAGGGGGGCTTTGCGCCGGCCCTCGACAGCGCCGACGATGCCCTGGAGGTGATCGCGCAGGCGGTGGAAGCGGCTGGTTACAGAATGAGTGACGATATCTGTATTGCCCTCGATGTCGCTTCCTCGGAGTTTTATGACAGGGAGAAGGGATGCTACGTCTTCAAGAAATCGGACGGCTCGGAAAAGAGCTCCGAAGAGCTGGTGGACTACTATGCGGCGCTCAAGGAGAAGTATCCCATCATTTCGATCGAGGATGGCTGTGACGAGAATGACTGGGACGGATGGAAGGTGCTCACCGAGAAGATAGGGGACAGCACCCAGTTGGTCGGCGACGACCTCTTCGTGACCAACGTCGATTTCCTGGCCAAGGGAATTGAACTGGGAGTGGCCAATTCGATCCTGGTGAAGGTCAACCAGATTGGCTCACTCACTGAGACCTTTGACGCGGTGGAACTGGCTACCGAGAACAGTTACACTTCCGTGATCTCCCACCGCTCCGGGGAAACGGAGGACTCCACCATCGCGCATATTGCGGTGGGGACAAACGCCGGGCAGATCAAGACCGGATCGATGAGTCGATCCGATCGCATTGCCAAGTACAACCAGCTTCTTCGGATTGAGGAAGTGCTGGGTGATGATGCGGTCTATGGAGGGAAGTTGAAGGTAGGGGCCTGAGTCCTCCGAGGGCATCTATTCCTTCTCGATGCGGTAGATGCGCTCTCCGCTGCGATAAAGGTCGAGACGGTCACGGGCGACGAGTTCGAGATAGGCGGGATCATCGCGGAGGGCGGTGAGTTCGCGACTCTTCTGCTCCTTGTGAGAGCGGACGTGGTGTTCCTGCGCGTTGACCCGGGCCAGTTCTTCCTTGAGGGAGCGCAATTTGCGCATTTGAGGGACGGAGAGAGCGGCCAGCGCCACGCAGCCGGTGACGAGGAAAATCGTGAAGGCCGCCCGGTTCACAATGCGAATCCCCGCCGTGCGGGCTTGCAGATGCCTGCCTACAGGGCGTCTGCGACTGGCTTGGGCGGAGGGTGAGCAGCGCGCCATCAGGATTGATGTTAGCAGGTTTTGTTAGGGATTCCAAAATAATTGTGGCAGATGGGAGGGATTGCGCTGGAAATGCGCTTCTGCCCGGCCTAGTGCTCGCCGGTGCCCGAGGAGCCTTTGATCTTAGCGCAGGACGTTCATCGTAGCTACTTGCTGGGGAGGAAAGCAGTGGAGGTGTTGCGCGGGATTGACCTGGAAATCATGCAGGGTGAGCGGATCTTCCTGTGCGGGGCGAGTGGAGCGGGCAAGACAACCCTGCTGTATACTCTGGCGGGTCTCGAACGACCACAGCGGGGTCGGGTGCAGATTGGAGGGGAGGATCTCTACGAATTGTCACGGAGGGATCAGAGCCTGCTTCGCAACAGTAAGATGGGCTACATCTTTCAGAATTACTATCTCCTGCCCGAACTGACCGCGTTGGAAAACGTGATGCTCCCGGGGATGATCCGGGCGCGTAATGTCCGCAAGCGCGCTATTGAACTACTTGTAGAGGTGGGACTGGAGGAGCGCATTCAACACCTGCCAGCGGAACTGAGTGGCGGGGAACAGCAGCGGGTCGCCATCGCAAGGGCACTGGTAAACGATCCGGCCATAGTCTTTGCAGACGAACCCACTGGGAATCTGGATTCCCGCAACGGAGGCGAGGTGATGGAACTGCTCCTTGATTTTGCTGAGAATCTGAAGACCACCCTGGTGGTGGTGACCCACGACCGCAGTCTCGCCAGATTGGGGGATCGCACCCTGGAGATCCTGGATGGGCAAATGGTCATGGAGGAGATGGGTTCGAAGGGGTAGAGCCAACGTCGAGTATTGATTGCAATCCGGCGCAGAGCATCCAAAGTCGCCCTCCGAAATTCATGGCGCTCAAAATCTGGTACGACGGATCCCTGGTGGACGAAGCGGAGGCGAGAGTCCCGGTTTTCGATCATGGTCTGCTGTATGGTGACGGAGTCTTTGAGGGAATCCGCTTCTACAGTGGACGGGTTTTTCGTCTGCCGGAGCACGTTGATCGACTCTTTGCCTCCTCCAAGGCCATCCTGCTGGAACTTCCCTGGTCCCGGAAAGAGATCATCGAACACATTCTCGAAACCATCCGTGCCAATAACCTGCAGGACGGATACGTGCGCCTTCTCGTCACGCGGGGAGTGGGAACCCTGGGTCTCAGCCCGGAGAGCTGCAAGCGCCCTTCCATGATCATCATTGCAGCGGACATCCGACTTTATCCACAGTCGGACTACGATGTGGGGCTGAAGGTGGTTACCTGCGTCACCCGGCGGCCTTCCCACAGCTCCTTAAGCCCCCAGGTGAAGTCACTGAACTATCTCAATAACGTGATGGCCAAGGTGGAGGCTGCCAGGGCAGGCGGCCGGGAAGGCCTCATGCTGAACGAGCAGGGTTATGTGGCAGAGTGCACTGGAGACAACATCTTCATTGTGAAGAACGGCTTAGTCTGCACACCACCAGTCTCTGACGGGGGATTAGACGGCATTACCAGAGGGGTTATTTTTGAGCTGGCGAAACAATTGGATGTCACCATCCGGGAAAGGACCATGACCCGATTCGACATAATGACGGCGCATGAGTGCTTTCTGACCGGGACCGCGGCGGAGGTCATTCCAGCGGTTGAACTGGATCATCGTCCTATTGGAGAAGGGGTTCCGGGGCCGCTCACGGCGCGTTTTATCGAAGCTTACCGGGCTCTTGTTCGCAATTCCGGCACTCCCATCAACGGGGAGTAAATCTTGCTTTTTATTTCGAATTTGCGGGGAGCTGCATTAGAGTTCCTGTGCATGCAGTGTGACTTCTGCGAGAAAAAGGCGACTGTCTTCCTCACCCAGCTGGTTGAAGGAGAGATGAAGAAGATGTGCCTTTGTGAAGAGTGCGCTGAGGAGAAGGGGGTGACTGATCCCGCCGGCTTCTCTCTCGCGGATTCGGTAATGGGAGGAGAAACTGCCACCGATCCGGGAGAGATTATCACGATGGCGGACGACGGGGTGCCGTGTCCGGTCTGTGGTTTTACCTTCAACAAGTTCCAGCAGGTTGGTCGTCTGGGATGCAGTGAATGTTACAGGACTTTTGATGATGAAGTCGTCCACCGTCTCAAGGGGATGCACAAGGGGACGGTGCATGTGGGTCGGGTTCCGGAGGGGCTTGTGGAGGCTCACGCGCGTCAACAAAGACTCGACCAGTTGCGGGGTCGACTGGAGCAGGCCATTGCTGCCGAGAATTACGAGGAGGCGGCTGGACTGCGAGATGAAATCCACGAGATCGAGACCAGTGTAGTGACGCAGCCATGATGCGATTTTCCACCCTGTTAAAGCATCCCGCCGATTGGATGACGGGTGCGGCAAAAGGGACTGGCGTGGTCCTGACCAGTCGCGTGCGCCTTGCGCGTAACCTGCATCGTGAACCGTTTCCGGGGTGGTCCACCAAGGAGCGCCGGGTGTCCGTGCTGGAGCGGGTGAAACCCGAGGTGGAAGCGCTCCCGGAAATGAAGAACGGGTTTTCGCAGGAACTGGACGGTCTGACCTCTCTCCAGAAGCAGGTCCTCGTCGAGCGGCACCTCATCAGTCGTGAGCAGGCTGCGAGGGGTGAGGGGAGCGCCGCCATCGTCAATCGAAAGCAGGCTCTCTGCCTGATGATCAATGAGGAGGATCACCTCCGGATGCAGGCGATCCGGCCAGGACTGGCCCTGAGTGAGGCCTATGACCTGGTATCTTCCATTGACACCCAGCTTGAGAGCAACCTTGAGTTCGCGTTTGATCATGAGTTGGGCTATCTGAGTGCCTGTCCCACCAACCTGGGAACGGGCATGCGTGCTTCCGCGATGTTGCATCTCCCCGGGTTGGTGTTAAGCGATCAGATCGCTCAGGTGCTGCAGGCGGTGGGGAAGCTGCAACTGGCGGTACGCGGTTTCTTCGGGGAGGGCACGGAGTCTCTCGGGAACCTCTTTCAGATTTCAAACCAGTCCACCCTCGGAGAGAGTGAAGAGATGATTATCCGGCGTCTTGAGCGTGTGATTGAGCAAGTGGTCTCCCACGAGCGCAACGCCCGGCTGAAACTTTTCGAAGATGACGCCGACATGGTGTTTGACCGGGTCGGACGGGCTTATGGAACCCTTCGACACGCGCATATCATCGCCTCCAAGGAAGCTCTCAATCTGCTGTCCCTGCTGCGCCTGGGGGCCGAGCTGGAATTTTTCCCACCTGAGACGGGAGGGACCTGCGATTCCCTGTTGATGGAGATTCAACCTGCCCACCTGCAGCTCCATTCGGGGAAGAAACTGACTCCTGAACAGCGGGATGCGATTCGGGCTGAAATCATCCGGACCCGGTTGCAATCGCTCGATTCGCCTGTTATGAATGACAGACAAGAGAACGGAGACTGGGAAGACCCCCCTGAGACCATTGTTGATCTATGAATAATTTCACCCCGAGGGCGCAACAGGTTCTGGCGCTTGCCCGAAAGGAAGCAGACCGGTTCAACCACAACTATGTGGGCACCGAGCATCTCCTGCTTGGACTGATCAAACTGGGACAAGGGGTGGCTGTGAGCGTGCTGGAGCGCATGGGACTTGATCTGGAGTCGGTGCGCATGGAAGTGGAGAAGCAGGTTGGAACCGGACCGGATCAGAAAGTCTCCGGCAATATTCCCTACACCCCCCGGGTGAAGAAGGTGCTCGCGCTTGCCAACAAGGAAGCCAAGGCTCTTAACCACTCCTACGTCGGAACTGAGCACATCCTGTTAGGCTTGCTTCGCGAAGGGGAGGGGGTTGCGGCCCGCGTGCTCCAGACCCTTGGCGTCGATATTCAGCGTACGCGCAACGAGATCCTGGCAGAGATCGATCCTAACTTTTCCCCGGAGGAACCTGATGATGAATTCGAAGGTTTCGAGGATGACGAAGGACCGATGGAGGGGAGCGGTGAAGGCAAGGCCAAGACGCCGGCCCTGCGGGCTTTCGGGCGGGACCTTACAAAACTTGCCCGGGACGGAGAGCTCGATCCCGTGATCGGACGCGAGACTGAAATCGAGCGCGTGATCCAGATCCTGTGTCGCCGGACCAAGAACAATCCTGTGATGGTGGGCGAAGCGGGTGTCGGCAAGACCGCCATAGTGGAAGGTCTGGCCCAGGAGATAGGAGCGGGCAATGTGCCGGAGATCCTGCGGGAGAAGCGCGTGATAACTCTGGATCTTGCCCTGATGGTGGCGGGAACGAAGTATCGTGGGCAGTTCGAGGAGCGGATCAAGGCCGTCATGGACGAGATCCGCAAGGTGAAGAATGTCATTCTGTTCATCGACGAGTTGCACACCATCGTGGGCGCTGGATCGGCAGAGGGGGCGATGGATGCCTCAAATATCATCAAGCCGGCCCTGAGTCGCGGGGAGTTGCAGTGCGTTGGAGCGACCACCCTCAACGAATACCGCAAGTACATTGAGAAGGATGCGGCCCTTGAGCGCCGGTTCCAGCAGGTCAAGGTGGAGGAGCCTTCCGTTGAGGATGCGATCGCCATTCTGCAGGGGTTGCAGGAAAAGTATGAGCAGCATCACAAGGTGCGGTATTCGCCCGAAGCAGTCGAGTCATCCGTGCGCCTGACCTCACGCTACCTGACCGGTCGCTTCCTGCCGGACAAGGCCATTGATGTGCTCGATGAGTCCGGCGCGCGTGCCCGGATCGGGACGCTGACTCGCCCTCCTGAGATCAAGGGCCTGGAGGAAAAGATCAAGGAGATCAACAAGGAGAAGGTGGCCGCGATTAACTCGCAGGACTTTGAGAAGGCGGCTTCACTGCGAGATACCGAAAAGCAGACCAAGAAGGAACTGGAGGATCTCATCGGTTCCTGGAAGTCCGAGAGCGAGGAGAAGGTGGTGGACGTCGACGAGGACGACATCATGACGGTGGTAGCCAAGTGGACCGGCGTGCCACTTCAGCGCATGGAGGAGAAAGAGACCGAGAAACTCCTCCGCATGGAGGAAGAACTGAAGCATCACGTGGTGGGCCAGGATGCGGCGGTGATTGCCATTTCGAAAGCTCTCCGGCGTTCGCGGGCGGATCTCAAGGATCCGCGCCGCCCAATCGGGAGTTTTCTCTTCCTTGGTCCTACCGGGGTGGGGAAAACCTATCTGGCCCGCAACCTCGCCGAATTCATGTTCGGCGACCAGGAGGCGCTCATTCAGATCGACATGTCGGAGTACATGGAAAAATTCACATCCAGTCGGTTGATAGGGTCGCCTCCCGGCTATGTCGGCTATGAAGAGGGGGGACAACTCTCAGAATCGGTGCGCCGTCGGCCCTATTCAGTGGTGCTCTTTGATGAGATAGAGAAGGCGCACCCGGATGTCATGAACCTGCTTCTCCAGATTCTGGAAGAGGGCATGATCACGGACAGCTTCGGCCGTAAGATCGATTTCCGCAACACCATCATCATCATGACCTCCAATGTGGGGGCGCAGACCATCAAGCGCCAGACCTCGCTGGGATTCGGAGCGATGAGTGAGGAGCAGTCCGATTTTGAGGGCATGAAGGAAAAGATCATGGAGGAGGCCAAGAAGGAGTATAAACCGGAGTTCCTGAATCGCCTCGATGACCTGGTGGTCTTCAAGATGCTTGAGAAGGACAGCCTCTCCGTCATCGTGGATCTCGAAATCGAGAAGCTTCTGGTGCGCCTCAGGGAAAAGGAGATCGAAATGGATCTGGATGGCTCGGCCCGCGATTTCCTCATTACGGAAGGATACGATCCGAACTTCGGAGCCCGTCCAATGCGCCGTGCGGTGGAGCGTCATCTTGAGGATCCCCTGGCGGAGGCTCTTCTCCGGGCGGAGTTCAAGGCAGGCGACCTGGTATCAGTGAGCCATGAGAAGGACGCCAAGGAACTTTCCTTCGAGTCAAAGCCTTCCAAGCCTGAACCGGATGAGGCAGAGGTGACCGGTTAACGGAATGGGGAGGAACCCCGCGCTCGTGCGAAGAGATCCATTGTCCCGGTAGTGAGTGGTCACTGTGGATTGACCTGATTCCGTCATTCCGGGTGGAGCCTGAAGACGCAGCGCCTGGCGTGACCTCAAGGCCTCTCCGAGTCAACGGTCCGGCTTCCTGGCCCAGGTTGAGAAACAACGGCGGTAGTCTCGAGGGGAGGCTTGTCCTGTTTCTTCCGGTGGATGGTCTGTGGCGGAAGAGTTATTTCAAAGCGGGTGTCCTCTCCAGGGGTGGAGGTCACTTCGATGTCCCCCCCATGAGCTTCCACCGCCCGGCGGACGATGGAAAGACCCAGACCGGTTCCCTTGATCTCTACCTGGGAGTGATGTTTTTCCACGCGATAGAATCGCCGGAAAATGAAGGGCAGGTCTTCGGAGGGGATGCCTACTCCATTGTCGCTTACCCAGATGACCAGGCCGTTTCTGGTCTCTTCCCAGCCAACTTCCACGGTAAGGGGGATGTCGGGATTCTGCTTGAGGGCATTATCCACGAGATTAAAGAGAATCTGGGTCCAGTAGAAGCGGTCTCCCTCCAGGCGGAGTTTCGGGTTTCCCATTCTGAGTTTCACCGTGCAACCCTGATCGGTGATGACCGATTCCAGTCGCTCCACGACATCCTGCACGCATCGTTCCAGGCGGAAGGGCTTGAGCTTCAGGGTGCTTGCCTCACTAGATTCAAGGCGTGAAATAATCAGCATGTCTTCCACAATGCGGGCAATACGCCGTCCGTGTTTTCCCATGATCTTGAGAAAGCGCAGCGCGGTGTCGCGATCTTCAAGCAGGTTTCCCTCGATGAGGTTCTCAAGGTATCCGTTGATGATGGCCAGAGGGGTGCGTAGTTCGTGAGAGGCGTTGGCGACAAAGTCCTTGCGGACCTGGTCGGTGTGGTGTTCGGCAGTGGTATTGCGGATCGTGACGCGGAGGGGGCTGTCCGGATTGTCCGGTTCGACGGGGGCGGCGTCCACGAGCCAGGCGGTTTCTCCAGCCTGTTCGTGGTTGGCCAGGGTGGCGGATTGCTGGGAGAGAATGACCTGCGTGGTGACCGCCCGGCGCTCGGTTGCTGCTTCACGGATGGGCTCCGCCAGTCGTCCGTCGAGAAAGACTTCATCGAGATGCCGATCGACTATGCGCCCCCCGGGGAAGAGTTCTTCGGCGGGGGAGTTGGCGTAGCGGATGATTCCTTCCGGATCGAGCAGGAAGAACGGGTCACTCAGCGCATTGAGGAGTCCGCGACTCTGGCTCTCTCTCAGGATGAGGGCGTTTTCATGCTCCTGCTCAAGGCGTTTCTTTTCCTCTGTGGCCTGTCGGCGCTCGCGAGAGAGTCGACTGGTGGTGATGACGAGGAGGATCACCATGAAAGCACAGATAATACTGAGAGTGAGAGGGAGCATCAGGTCAATTCGCGGAGACGATACCCCACCCCCCGCATGGTTTCCACCATTCCCGCCTGATCTCCCAGTTTCCTCCGCAGCCTCTTCATATGGGTGTCCAGCGTCCGGCTATTAACGTCATCACTGTATCCCCACACATGGCGGAGCAGGTCGTGACGACTTTGGGGGGTGCCTGCGCGTTCGCTCAGGAACAGAAGCAATTTGAACTCGGTGGCGGTGAGATCGATTTCCTCCTTGGATAGAAAGAACTTCAGGGTGTTCTTGTCGAAAAGCAGGGGGCCATATTTAAAGCGGGCTGATCCGGGCACCGCTTCGGATCGTCGCAGAACGGACTGCACGCGTAGAATCAATTCCTTGGGGCTGAAGGGTTTTGTGAGGTAGTCGTCAGCTCCTGCTTCAAGTCCCTGGATACGGTCCTCTGTCTGAGCACGGGCGGTCAACATGATGACCGGGGTTCTGCTGGTGCGGGAGTCCCGCCGGAGATCCTTGAAGACAGAGAACCCATCCTTGCCGGGAAGCATGAGGTCCAGGAGGATCAGGTCCGGTTCCTCCACCAACGCCTTGTCCAGACCGGAGATGCCATCGTGGGCGATGACAGTAGCGTAGCCGGCCCGATCCAGGTTGAAGGCAACAAGCTCCGCTATATCCGGTTCGTCTTCGACAATCAGGATCTTATGCATGGTCAGGTGTCCGTTACCCTTTTCCATGAAGTGTCGCCTTTCCTTGAATGTGACGAATCCGCGGGAGACGTCAACGAAGTGCTTTACCTTTTGCGGTGTTTGGCATGCCAGTCCCGGTAAACCTGCGGGGAGATTTCCGAGGGTTTGATCTCGCTCCGGCCGCCCCAGAAGACATTGGTGTAGGATACCGGAATTCCAGCTTCCTGGAGGTGATCATCGATGGCGGCCTTATGCGCCAGAACAGTGTCCCTCTCGGAACCGTGGACCACTCCCATGATATTCACATTTCCGAATTCGGCTCCCCCCTCCCTCCAGTAGGCATGAGTCATGCAGTGGTGGCGGCCCACCTCGCCACCGGCCTCGATTTCACGACCTGGTGGGACGGCCCAGTGAAAGAGTCCATTAAAGCGGGTCACGCGTTTACCGGCTTTGGATGGCTTGGCGTGTTCGAGGAAGGTTGAAAAGCGTCCGATCACTTTCCTGGAATTGAGAATGCGAGCCACCGCAATGAACCGGCCAAGGGAAACCCCTGCCATTTCGGCGCGCCGATCCCACGGATTTTCTGCGATCTCGTCCGGTTGCAGCTCTTCCTTCATGGCCATGAGGACCCGCCACTCTTCCTCGTCCAGTTCCACGGTGGCGGTGGTCATCATTCGGGCCGGTTCCTCGATGCGCGCGCCGGGTTCCAGTCCCCTGCGGCGGACGTGACCGACCCCAAGGGCAAAGAGACCTGTGGCGGGCATGAGGAGGAACTTATCCGCTCCGACGATGTTTTGCAGGACCTCACCGTGCCTCTGCAGGGATTCTCCCTGGGGCACCTTGAGAGTGGTCCAGAGACGGTATCCGGAACCCGATACCTCTTCGTCGGTGGAGCGAATGACCACGTGTCCGGAGAAAGGATCCTTCTGGGACATGAAGTCGAAGGCCTCATTGAGTCTCTCATGCGCTACTTTCCATGCCACGAGGGCTCCGTGAGCCAGCTTGGTGGCCAGCAGGGTTTGACGCACACGCCTGATGACTCCGGCCTTCAACATGGCACGGATGCGTTCCAGAACTGTTTCGAGTGGAACGCCGGACCGTTGAGCAATGACGTGAAAGGGTTGCTCCTGAAATCCCTCCACCAGGTCTTCGGATACGGAGAGGATGCGCGTATTCGTGGTGTCGTCGTGCTCGATGGGGATACTCATGGAGTTTCAGGAGCAGCAGGGGCTGGGGGGATATGTGAATTTATTTGGGGGCTGCGCGGCCAATGTGGATGGATCCGGGCTAGTCCGAAACAAATTTCTCGCGGATGACGGCAAGGGCCGTATCCCGCTCGAAGAGTCGGCCCTCAAGCTGCTCGGTCTGTACGAATTCGAGGATTTCGCTGAAGAGGGGACCCGGTTCGAAGCCGAGAGCGATCAGGTCGTGTCCGCTCACGAGGGGAGGGGGAATGAGAGGTTCGCTGGCGAACTCGTCCGCCTTGGCCTGCAGGAATTCAATGTTGTCCAGCATGCCATGACTGCTGGAGCAGTCCACGCGGTGCAGTTCCAGCTCATTCTCGTAGGTGGAGCGTGCCATGAAGCGTTTGAGCTTTGCAGTGCGCATGCACTGGACATTCATGAAGTTCATGTGGTTGGCCACCATGGAAGATGCGTCATCGATGATCTGGTTTGAGTAGCGGAGACGCCGCAGGATCTCCCCGGTCATGTGGGCGCCAAGACGGTCATGTCCACTGTTCCGGATCCGCCCGGTTTCATCGACTGTGAAGGTGGGCGGCTTGGCAATGTCATGCAGCATGACGGATAGCGCCAGTTCCAGGGAAGGGCTGTTTCCGAGGAGTTCGAGCATGATCAGGGTGTGGACATAGACGTCTCCTTCCGGGTGGAACTGGGGTGGTTGTTCGCATCCCTGCAGGGCCAGGAACTCTGGCACGATGAACTCCATGAGCCCGCTTTCGACCAGGAGTTCCACTCCAAGCCGTCGCGAGGAATGCGTGATGATCTTGTCAAACTCATCCCTGATGCGTTCGGGGCTCACCCGTTGCAGCAGTGAAGCGTCTGCACACAGCGCTTCCCAGGTGGCGGGATCGATCTTGAAGCCGGTGTAGATGGCAAACCGCAGAGCCCGCAGGAGACGGAGAGCGTCTTCCTCGAATCGTGCGTGGGGTATTCCAATTGCACGCAGGATGCCGGCCTCGAGGTCCTTCCGTCCTCCGACGTAATCGAGAATCTTCCCGCTCATGGGATCCTCAAAGAGCCCATTGATGGTGAAGTCACGGCGTTTGGCATCCTCCTCGGCATTGGAATTAAAGGTCACACTGTCAGGATGGCGCCCATCAAGATAGGTGCCGTCTGAGCGGAAGGTCGCGACCTGAAACTGATATCCGCCTTCGTGAAGGATGATCACGCCGAAATGAGCGCCCACCTCATCGCTTCCGGGAAAGAGATGAAGGACTTCTTCTGGTCGCGCCGAGGTTGCAATGTCGTAGTCATCGGGTTCCCTGCCGAGCAGGGCGTCCCGGACACAGCCCCCGGCGAACAACGCCTGGTGGCCCGCACCGGTGAGGCGGCGCGCGACGGACTCGGCGGCTTGGCGGAGCAGTTGCACGGGCTTTCCAAAGCATAACCTGGCGCGGGCACAAATGTTATTTTCGAAATCCGAAGGAAAGGGCATACTGTATGGCAGATGGAGGACATCCTGAGGCTCCCGATCTGGTGCTACTGCATGTTCGTGATGGGAGCCTGCATAGGATCCTATCTCAATGTGGTGATTTACCGTTGGCCACGCGAAGATCTCTCCGTCACCGATCCTGCGCGGTCCTTCTGCCCGGTCTGCAGGAGTGATATTCCCTGGTTCCGCAATATCCCGATCGTGACGTGGATCCTGCAGCGCGGGAAGTGTGCCGAATGCCGGGCGCCCATCGCCTTTCGCTACGTTTTCGTTGAGATTCTGACCGCGATTCTTTTCCTCACCGGGTGGTATATCTTTGTTACCAATCATACGCCGATTTCCCCTGTTGCAGCAGCCCTGGTGGCAGTTCTCTCCGTGCTGCTGATCTGTATTGCCTGGATCGATGCCGATCTCATGGTGGTGCCGGTCGATTTCTGCTGGTGGGGGATGGGTGCTGGTCTGCTGGGAGCCTGTCTCGACCCCACCCTGGTGACGTTGGATGGCGAACCTCAGGCGATGCCCTGGTGGCAGGGAGGGGTGCAGGCGTTCTATGGAATGGCTCTTGGATGGGGAGGTCTGGCTTTGGTGGTTTACCTCGGGAAAAAGCTCATGGGGATCAAACGGTTCGAGTTCTCTGAGGCGCACGAGTGGTACCTGCGTGAGCCCGCATCCGAGGAGGAGCAACTGTGTTTCGTTCTCAAGATGCCCGGGAAGGATGGGGAGGGAGAGTTTGAGGAGGACATGTATGCCTGGGGTGATCTCTTTTTCCGCGACTACGATCGCCTTGAGATCGAGGGGCACGGTATCCTGAAGGACGGTGAGCGGACCAAAGCCACCCGGGTCATCATCAGTCGCGAGATGGTCGAGATGGGAGGTGAGGAATATTCCATCGCAAAGATGAAGTCTCTGGAAGGCAAGGCCACCCGGGTGATGATTCCCCGTGAAGCGATGGGCGACGGGGATCCACCCCTCCTTGGCCTGATCGGTGCCTTTATCGGCTGGCACGGCGTTGTTTTCGCGCTTTTTGCAGCCTGTATCTTTGCCATCCTGTGGGCCATCCCGGCTCGTATTGGTTTTGGCCGGCAGTTGCCCTTCGGGCCCTTCCTGGCCCTGGGAGGTGCGGCCTGGATCTTCGGTGGATGGATTTTGTGGGAGTGGTATTTCGAATCCCTGGTGGGATTCGGAAATCCGGCACAAGGCGGGAGATGAGGGGAACTTCAAACCCTCGCCTGCGGGGCTCTGCAGGGTGCCTTTGCGCTATCTAGAGGCACAGCCGCCTGAAGATTTCGTCGAGAGGCATTTGCATTCCGATATAGAAATCGCCGAACTCGCCGTAGCGGGCGGAGGCAGGATCGAAGCGCATCTCGTAGACGATGGCCTTGATGTCAGCGGTGTCCCTGGCCAGCAGGGTGACACCCCACTCGGCATCATCAAGACCGGTGGACCCGGTAATCAGTTGCAGGATGCGGCCGGAGTATCTGCGGCCGGTGGCAGCGTGCCCTTTCATCAGATTGCGGCGTACTTCAAAATCCAGGGTGTACCAGTTGTCCTCGCCTTGCCGGCGTTTGGACATGGGGTAGAAACATATGGCGGGCCAGTCCGGAAGGGCGGGGTAGAGCCGGTGCTCCAGATAGTGGCTCATGCGCTCGTCGAATTCCGCCAGTTTGGTTTCAAACTCCGCCGAGCCTTCTTCAAGCCCCTCTTCGGACTTCAGAGTCTCTTCGGCGTACTGCTCTTTGGTTGTGGTATACTCGGAGCGCTCGGTCTGGGAGAGATAGGAATAGACCGGAGTAAGGACGTCGATCCCGAGTGAAAGAGTCAGGCGCTTTTCGAAGGTGTTGGCGACCTGCAGGTCCGGGGTGAGCAACATGAATCCCAGGTCGGCCTTGGGGGTGGCTAGCGTGAAGGTCAGGAGCTGGGTGTCGGACGTGGTGCGAATCTCCTGAACGAGTTCGGTGAAGGCGGTTTTTGCTTCCCGCTTCTCACTGTCATCCAGCATCTGCCACTGGCCGTGGTCAATGTGGTAGAAGAGGTGCATGACGTGCCAGCCTTCGCGGGGCACGAGCGGGGATGCTGGTTCGGACATATTCGGAGCTGCTACCGACGCCTTGGCGATACGCGCATGCGCATGATTTCCTTGAAGTCAGATCCTCCGGGCTGCAATCCGGGCCCTTCCATGACGATCAGATGCCAGAAATGAACCTTCTCAGTCAGGTATTCATTGTAGTCGCCGAGGTCTTCAAAGCCCCCGGTGGCATGGATATCCGCGTTTTTTTCACCGGTCTCACGGAAATTCCCCCCCGAGAATGTCAGCGTCACCGGATCTCCTACGAGATCTCCTTCCGGGTTTTCGAAGAAGAAGCGTAGCGATCCCTCCTCCGAGGACTTGAGCAGGACTTCGGCAGCCGGGATGAATTTGGTATTGAGCTGTATGCCGGTGTCCTTCTCGCGGTCGGTCTTCCGCCAGTAAGTATCGATCTTCTTGATCACGACGTTATCGCCTTTGACGGGGAAATCGACATCGTCTGTCGATTTGGTGTTGATATCGTTGAAAAAGAGCCTGAGAGCGATGATCATGACTCCCACGAGGGCCAGTAACAGGGCGCCCAGCCAGAGGAAATCGTTGCGGGAGAATTTGGGGAGGAAAGAGGGAGCCTTCTCTTCTGAGATCGATGCGGAATCCTCTTCCTTTTCAGGGTCTTGGTCCGGGGAATCGCGGTCTGGGACCGATTCAAGAGGTTTGTCCATGTCGAGCGGCTCTTCAACGGAGTCCCGGGAAATCCCGGAATCCGGCTCTACAGCCATGGGATCGCCCGTTTCGGGTATGAATTCGCCCTCTTTCGGGCCCAGATCACCCATTTTGGGGTCAGGTTGAAGGCGGTCGATCTTATCCTTGTCTGGGCTGGGTTCCATCCGGGAGTGGAGAAACCTCTAACTGTTTGCTCCGGACTTGGCTAGCGTCGAATCGAGGTTCCCAAAATGGGGAGGGAAAAGGATTGCATCTCCCTGGCGGCTGAGCCAAGCAGTGCCCGGACGCTTGGCAGAATACGTATTTGTTAATCCAATGGCAGATCGCGAAGACAAGAATCAGGGAAATATAGGCGGTAAGTTTTACGTCGATACTCAGTGCATTGATTGCGACCTTTGTCGCGAAACGTCACAGGAGAATTTCAAACGGGAAGAAGAGGAGGGATACTCCTACGTCTACAAACAACCCGATAACCAGGAAGAGGAGGACCAGTGCCGGGAGGCTATGGAGGGTTGTCCGGTGGAGGCCATCGGAGACGACGGAGTCGGCTAGGGAGGGGTGCTCGCCGTCGCGGGCTTGCGCGAGGAGATGCCATTCGAGCCCAGGTACTCCGGGAGTTTCGCGGGGTGGGGGAACCGCTTGATCTTGAGCGAAACATGAGCACTCCAGCGGATCTGCTTGGCGGGATCCTGCAGGGTCTCCGTCTCACGGAGGGGATCGAAGAGAGCCGTCTGCGAGAAGCCTGGCTTGAGGTGGCCGGTGAATTTGTGGCAAGGCAGACGGAACCGGTCTCGCTTTACCAGGGAGTCCTCACCCTTCGTGTCCTGCAGCCGTCCATGCGTTTTCATCTGGAGCAAACCCGCGCCCAGCTCCTTCGGCGGTTGAAACAGCGACTGGGTTCCAGGATGGTTCGCGATGTGCGAATGGTTGTTGGTTGACTGCGAAATTGGATATTCAGACGACAGATGTCTCGATGACGGAAGCAGGTGGTTCGGAACTTTCGCAGTGGCAGTCTGAATTCCGAATGGTAACCCCAATTCTGTGAAAGACATGTTTCGAGCCCTTATTCTCGACTGGTCCGGCACTCTGGTGGATGACTCCGCACCCACCCTGGCGGCTACTAATGCAGTTCTCGCGCAATATGACAGGCGGCCAATGACCTGGGAGCAGTTCCGGGAGAGCTTCCGATTGCCTTATTCGGAGTGGTATGCGGAACATGTTCCCGGCATTTCCCTCGAGGAGCTGGAAGAGCATTTTCGCGTGGCCTTCGATTCATCGGAGCACCCGGTCATCCCCCTGGCGGGCACGGCTGAGTTCCTCCAATGGTGCAGTGGGAATTGCATCCGCCTCTTTGTGCTCACCAGCATGAATACGGATAATTTCAACCAGCAACTGCGCGAATTTGGATTTGATAGCCACTTCGAACAGACCTACTCCAGCGTGATAGACAAACGCACCGTGATCGGGAAGATCATTGCGGAGCATGGACTGGATCCGGCAAAGACCGCATACGTGGGGGACATGGCGCACGATATCGAGACCGCTCATGCCGGTGGTGTTACCTCGATAGGAGTGTTGAGCGGATACGATCCTGCTCCGCAGTTGGCGGCGGCCGGTCCTCAATTCCTGCTCTCCTGTATCAAGTCGGTGCACGCCCTGCTTCAGGGAAGTCTCCCGGAGGCGCGATGGACCTGCGGGGAGTCGATCGTTATTCGGCGCCTGGCGGTGAGTTGCTTCATCGGAGTTCCTGAGGAAGAGCGGGCGGAAAGGCAGACTCTTCACCTGACCGTTGAGATGGTTCCAGAGCGGGAGTTCGCCAGTCTCTGCGATCGCCTGGAGCTCACCGTGGACTATGACAGGGTCGCCCGCCGTATTGGTGAATTGGCCGGGGAGCGCCCAAGAAAGCTCATCGAGACCCTGGCGGATGAGGTTGCCCGGACGATTCTGAAGGAGTTTGCCGTCCGGGAGGTCTCGGTTGAAATTGAGAAGGACATCCTTCCTGAAACCGAGGCGGTTCTTGTCCGAACGCGACGAATGCGTAATCC
>DLRK01000117.1:0-9660 GCA_002501065.1 Akkermansiaceae bacterium UBA7890 | reverse complement strand
GGCAGGCTGACGGCAGGCTGCCAAAAGTGTCCCCCTGAGGAGTCCTTGCCCTTTGACACTGCATGCAGGTGCTTTAGGCTGCAGCGCAGTCCTTCCCTCTCTGCCAGCATGGCTGAAAAAGCGAATGATCCCGATCAAGAACTCGTCCGGCGTGCCCAGGAAGGGGATACCCAGGCCTTCGATGACCTGGTCATCAAATACAGCCGCAAGCTCTACGGCCTGGTCTATAACATGACCTCCAACAAGGAGGACACTCACGACCTCCTGCAGGAGATCTTTGCCAAGGCTTACCGTTCCCTGCGGCATTTTCGCGGGAAATCTACCTTCTATACCTGGATCTATTCCATCGCGACCAACATGACTCTCAACTTTCTCAAGAAGCGGGGACGGAGGAAGGGGCTCAGCCTGGACGACGTGAACAGTGGCATTCAGAACGACACCTCCTTTGTGGACCAGGGCCACCGTGCCAATCCTCGACGTCAGAGTAACATCCACGAACTTCAAAAAAGATTGAACGAAGCACTCCAGGCTCTGTCTGAAGACCACAGAGCAGTTGTCACCATGTTTGACATTCAGGGCATGCCGCACGCTGAGATCAGTAAGATCCTTGGAGTATCCGAAGGCACAGTTCGGTCCCGTCTTTACTACGCCCATCAGCAACTTCAGGGGCACTTGGAGGACTTCTGGAAACGATGAGTTTTTATAAGTTTGCGGAACTTCACCAAGAATTCAGGACTCATTTACTAGTTACCCATAATCTGTGAACAAGGAATTTCAAGAGCTTCAAGAACTCCTTGAGGAGCGCGGACAGGGTGTTCCGGCAGACGAGTATTTTGAAGAGTTTCTGTCGGACTTTCATCGCCGGCAGCGTCAGGACTTGATGAGGCGTTCTGCGCGCAGCCTGCTCCTGGAGCGAATGGGAGTCTGGTTGCAGGAGATGGGTGGGGCGAAGTGGATTTATGGCGCGGGCGCGGCATACGCGCTGGTGATCGTGAGCTTATTTGCCTGGCCCAGGGGCAACGCCAGCAAGGAAGGGATAGAACCTGTCTCGTTGGAAGTGCCGGAACAGAAGGTTCTCCACTTCGAATCGGAACGCTCCGGGAAGAAGGAGAACGAGCCGCCCAAGGCGACCGAATTTTAGGTTACCACCTTTTAGCGGAGTATGACTTTGTTCTTCCCGCTCCGGATTATATGCGGAGTTCTCTGTCGAGTGAGAGCGGTTGTATTTCCGGCAGCTTTTGTTTGCGCGACGGGAGCGCTCGTGGCTCAGAGTGGAGTGACTTTTACGGCGTTGGAGGGAGAGAGTGACCTGGTTCAGTCCAGCAGCGTGTCCCTCGGTGGAGGACGTCTGGCAACCATCTCCGTGGTGGGGAGCAATCCACAACAGGCCGCCCTGGAGTCGGGCCGGGCACTCAGGTTCATCGGGCACGATCCTGTTACCCGGTTGACCGTGCTGGCCGGACCAGAGGACGACAGCGAGCCAGCTTCTCTCGGCAGTGCGCTCGGGTTGCTGCCCGGAGACGCAGTGTATCTTCCCGGTCAGAAGCGGGCCAGCCGGGTGGTACGCTGGGAGAATACCTTCCGGGGGAAGGTGTTGCCGGTGGCTCTCCTCCGTATTCACCATCCCCTTCAGGACACTCCTCTGCCGGGGACTCCTCTGACCAACGTCGAGGGGGAGGTGGTGGCTCTCTGCCATGAGGCGGCTCCCGGAATCAGCAATGGAACCTATGCCTTGCCGGTGGAGGCAGTGGAGCGAATAGAGTTCGATCTCAGGAATTTCGGGCGTGTCTCGCCCTGTTGGATCGGAGTCACCGTCAATGCGCCCAATCCTGTTCTGGCCGTTGAGATGGTGCGACCGGACTCACCCGGTGCAGTTGCCGGCCTGAAGCGGGGCGACATTCTGCTCTCGGTTGGGCGGTGGCGGGTGAGCAACTACGCCGAGGCCCGGAATGCTTTCTACTACCTGATGGCAGGTCGAGCCACCAACCTGACTCTCCTGCGAGGAACCAGGCGTCTCGACCTGAAGGTTGTTCCCGAAGTGCACCCCGTCTACCGGGCAGAGCAGGACCGGGAGCGAGGCAACCAGGAGCCCTGATCCCGGGGATCGGGGCACCTCTCCCCTACCTTTCTACCGTTTCATAGTCGCCTCCCAGGGCGAGGTGGAGATCGAGGCGGTTCTGCAGTCGCTGGTTACGCAACCGGATCAGGGTCCCCCGGGCATTTACGGCCCGGCGCTGGGATTCGAGAATTTCGAGGACGCTGGACCCTTCGATGCCGAGACCGAGATCACGTTCCGCAGCAGCCTGGGCCTTGCTGGCCTGATCGACCTCAACGAGGAGAAACCTTTCCTGCTCCCGGAGCGAGTGGTCGATCTGCAGGGCAGATTCAACTTCCCGGAACGCCTGGAGCACACTCTGAGTATAATCGTGAATGGCGGATTTATTGCGGTCGAGGGCGGCTCGTGCCTGGGCGCTGGGGGCGCCTCCCTGGTAGACGGTTTGGGTCAGAGATGATGCTATTGACCAGGTGAGATAAGCAGGATCGAGAGCCAGTCGAAGCTGTTCAGACCGGGTGCTTCCTGACCCGGTGAGAGGGAAGGAGGGGAGGAGGGCCTTGCGGGCAGCATCGGCACGCCGGGCCGATGCGTGGATTCGGGCGTGTCCTGCCGTGAGGTCCGGTCGACGGGTCAGTAATTCCGAGGGAAGCCCGGCGGGAACCTGCCGTTTGAGAATTGGCAGGTCGGAGGTTGCCTCCAGCTCCCCCGACGGATAGCGCCCGAGAAGGAGTTGCAGCGCCCGTGCGGCTTCGTCGCGTCGCAGGACCTGACTGCGCATGTTGCGTTCGGCGCTGGCCACGTTGTTGCGGCCAAACTGGACATCCACGGCTCGCAGAAGAGCCTCGCGATGGCGCCGGCTGATGAGCGAGAGGCTCTTCTTGAAGTCGGCGAGAGTTTGTTCGGCCAGTTCCACCTGCTGCTGGGCTTCCGTCAGGTTGATCCATGCCTTGGCAGTGTTGATGGCGAGAGACAGTTGAGCCGAGCGGTAGTCGGCGAGCGCAGCCTGGTAGTCGGCCCGGGTGGCGTAATCGAGATCGCGGAGGCGACCCCAGACGTCGATTTCCCAGCTGGCGGAGAAGGAGAGTCCGTAGGAACCGCTGGAGATTCCCGGGGAGGGGCCGAGTCCCGCGTGGCTCCGGGAAGTCGTGCCGGCGGCACTGATGCGAGGGAGTCGGGCGGCTCTCGCCGTGATAGTGCTCTCACGGGTGGCCCGCAGACGGTGAGCGGAGGCCTGCAGGTTGTTGTTCTTCCGGACAGCCTCCCGCACCAGGCTGTTCATGCGGCGGTCCTGGAACTCGGAGAGCCAGCCGGTGGAAATCTTGCCGTGTTGCCCACTGGAGGCTTCGCTCCAGAGAGAGGGAAGATCGATGGCGGTCTCTCTGGCGGGATGCTGGCCATCCTCCTGCAGTGCACAGCTCGCGAGGAGCAGGACACTGGGAGAGAGAAGAGGCAGGAGGCGTCGCACGGCGGGAATCTTGGGGTTGAATCGGCGGGATTCAAGGCGTTCTGTGGGCTCCGGTGATGAGCCGACCGTATTAATCGGGGTAAGGGTAAGATGTTTTTCAGCTCAGTCAAAGCAGGAGCACCACCTGTATCGTGTTCCGGGGCGTCATCTCTCCCCCCGGATCCGGCAGGTATGACTGCCCGGATAAGCAGTTGAAAGTGCTACGTCAGAGCGTTTCGCGCCGCGGCCAAGGCATAATCGCGGTTGAGTCTGGCGATGTTGTCTGCGGGGATGGACTTGGGGCAGACGGCTTCACACTCGTAGAGGTTGCTGCAATTGCCGAAGCCTTCCTCGTCCATGGCCTGGACCATCCTGAGAGCGCGCCGGTTCTTCTCGGGCCGTCCCTGCGGCAGGTTGTTGAGATGGGAGACCTTGGCGCTCACAAAGAGCATGGCGCTGGAATTCTTGCAGGCGGCCACACAGGCACCGCATCCGATGCAGGTGGCGGAATCGAAAGCCCTGTCTGCCTCTTCCTTGGGAACAGGAGTGGTATTGGCGTCGGGGGCTGCGCCGGTGCGTACCGAGATAAATCCACCCGCCTCGATAATGCGGTCAAAGGCGGTTCGGTCTACCACGAGGTCACGTAGAACGGGGAAGGCCCTCGCCCGGAAGGGCTCAATCCAGATGGTGTCCCCATCTCGGAAATGGCGCATGTGCAACTGGCAGGCGGTGGTGGCGCTCTCCGGGCCATGGGGAATGCCATTGATGGTGAGCGAGCACATTCCGCAGATGCCCTCGCGGCAGTCGTGGTCGAAGTGGATCGGGGCCCCGCCTTCGGCGATGATGCGTTCGTTCACGATATCCAGCATCTCGAGAAAGGAAGCTTCAGAAGGGATATCCTTCGCGGGGAAGACTTCGATACGACCTTTTGAGTCGCGGGTTTCCTGGCGCCAGACTTTGAGGGTGAGGTTCATGTAGAGCGTTATGACGCCCCATGGGGAGTTAAGGCCGAAGACTTCAGACTTAACGGTGAGGGGAAGAGGTGATTATTTATAGCTCCGTATGGTAAGTTCTACGTTCTCGAACTCAAGCGGTTCTCTGGTGAGTTTGGGTCTGGTGCCCACTCCGGCAAATTCCCATGCGCTGACGTGGCAGAATTCCTGGTCGTTGCGTTTTGCTTCCCCCGGCTGAGTGCGCCGATCCCGCACTTCCGCATCGTCCTCGGTGAACTGGTGCTCAACCCGGAAGTGTCCGCCGCAGGACTCCTCCCGGTCGAGAGCGTCATGGCAGAGAAGTTCGGCAAACTCAAGGAAGTCGGCGACCCTTCCGGCCTTCTCGAGTTCCTGGTTAAGTTGCTCGCCGCTGCCCGGGATGCGCACATTACTCCAGAATTCGTCGCGAATCTCCGGGATGCGTTCAAGGGCGTTCTCGAGCCCGTCGCGGGAGCGCGCCATTCCGCACTTGTCCCAGATGAGAAGGCCGAGTTCACGGTGGAAGCTGTCCACGCTTCGCTTCCCGCGGATTTCGAGCAGGGTGTCCACCCTCCCGGTCACTTCCTCGAGACAGTGCTTGAACTCAGGGTGGGACTCGGTCACCGCGCCTGGTTGCTGGTCAGCGAGATAATTCGCGATGGTGGAAGGGAGCACAAAGTATCCATCGGCCAGTCCCTGCATGAGCGCGGATGCACCGAGACGGTTGGCCCCGTGGTCGGAAAAATTGGCCTCACCAGCCACGTGGAGTCCGGGAAGATTGGACATCAGGTTGTAGTCAACCCAGAGCCCTCCCATGGTGTAGTGCACGGCAGGGAAGATCTGCATCGGCGTGAGGTAGGGATCCTCCCCCTTGATCTTCTCATACATTTCGAAGAGGTTGCCGTAGCGGGCAGAAATGGAATCGTGGCCATCCCGCTGGATGGCGTCGCGGAAGTCGAGGAAGACTCCCAGGCCGGTGGGCGCCACCCCCCGCCCCTCGTCGCACACTTCCTTGGCGGAGCGGGACGCGATATCTCTTGGTGACAGGTTGCCGAAGGACGGGTACTTGCGCTCTAGATAGTAGTCCCGGTCCTCCTCCTGAACGTCGCCGGGGCGCAGGTCCCCGCAGCGGATCTTTTCGGCGATCGAGATGCTCCCGGGGACCCAGATGCGACCGTCGTTGCGAAGCGACTCCGACATCAGGGTGAGCTTGGACTGATAGTCACCACTGACCGGGATGCAGGTGGGATGGATCTGGGTGTAGCAGGGATTGGCGAAGGCGGCACCACGCTTGTGAGCGCGGTAAGCAGCCATCACATTGCAGCCCTTGGCGTTGGTTGAGAGGTAGAAGACATTGCCGTATCCCCCGGTGGCGAGAACCACGGCATCTGCAGCATGTGCGCTGATTTTGCCGCTCACCATGTCCCGAACGATGATACCCTTGGCGTGACCGTCAACCACCACGAGGTCGAGCATCTCGGTGCGCGAGAACATCTCCACGCCACCGCGGGAAATCTCCTTGGACAGGGCCTGGTAGGAACCGAGCAGGAGTTGCTGTCCCGTCTGTCCACGCGCGTAGAAGGTGCGTTTGACCTGGGTTCCGCCGAAGGAGCGGTTGTCGAGGAGTCCCCCGTATTCCCGGGCAAAGGGAACGCCCTGGGCTACACATTGATCGATGATGTTGAGTGAAACCTCGGCGAGTCGGTGAACATTGGCCTCCCGGGACCGGAAGTCGCCGCCCTTCATGGTGTCGTAGAAGAGTCGCGAGACGGAGTCGCCGTCATTCTGGTAATTCTTGGCGGCATTGATGCCCCCCTGAGCGGCAATGGAGTGTGCCCGCCTCGGGCTGTCCTGGTAGCAGAAGCATTTCACCCGGTAGCCCAGTTCCGAGAGGGTGGCTGCTGCTGCTCCTCCGGCCAGTCCGCTTCCCACAACGATAACGGAGTACTTGCGCTTGTTGACCGGATTGATGAGCCGGGAGTCCATCTTGTGCCGGGTCCATTTCTGGTCGATAGGACCGGAGGGTACGGCACTGTGGAGGGAGAGTGGCATTTCCTGTTAGCTGGTAAGAAGCATCTGGTGGGTTGGGCGGATTCTCAGGGGCGGCCGTATCCGAAGAAGAGAATGGCACCCGGAATGGAGAGGAAGCCGATCCAGATGAGAAGAGCGTAAGCCCTCCCGATCTGTTTGATGAGGGTTCCGTTCTTTGCTGAGCGGAGTCCGAGGGTCTGGAACACGGAGGCAAAACCGTGCGAAAGGTGTGAACACAGGAGGGTCATGGCGATGATGTAGAACAGGGCGTTCGCCGGATGAGAGAATCCGTCGATCATCATCTGGTAGACGTTGAGGACCTTGTCCTCGTGGCCCGGCAACGAGGTCTGATAGGTGCCGCCGTTGTAGTCGTTTCCGATCCGGAGAGTGAAGTGGCTTATATGGTAGAGGACAAAGGCCAGGATGGTGAGGCCGCTCCAGATCATCATGCGGGATGACCGACTGGCCTGAACGGTGCCGGGATGGGAGTAATTCGGGCGGATCGCCTTATTGCGGATGCTCAACTGGATGGTGAGATGCACGTGGACGATGAGGGCCGTCAGCACCCCGATGCGGGCGACCCAGATGGCCGCCCCGTGGGCGAGTTCATGGAGCCAGAGAGCATACTCATTGATGGCGTCCTTTCCCATGAAGAGGAGAAGATTTCCGGCCAGGTGACCGGAAAGAAAGAGGAGCAGGGCAATGCCCGTGAGAGCGACGAGAATCTTCTTGCCGATGGAAGAGTCCCAGAAGGATCCAATCATGCAGGCGAGGGCGTTCATACGTCGGCGCTCCCTTCAAGGGATTGCTTCGCCAAACTAGGAAGGCCCTTCCAATTGGCAAGGGGCGATCGACTCGTTCCAGCGATTTGTGAACAAATCGGAAAGGGGTTGGCTGGGGGCGTGTGCTCCCTGCCGTTATTACTCATTCCCTTCCTTGGGCGGAGGAACCGGGATGGGGGGAGTGGTGGCACTGGGGCGCGGAGGGATCGCGACCGGCGGAGAGACCGCAGTAGCTGAGGGGTTGGTGCCGGCTGCGTTTGCGTCCGCATTTTCCTTGGGGTCCTCCTTCTTCTTTACGATCTCGTCCCGCCCCTTATTCAAGCTGCTGATGGCAAAATTAGCGAACTCATAAACACGGGTGGAGAACACCTGTTCCAGTTCGAGCTTATACTCCAGGTTCTCCTGACTGGCCTTGAAGAGTTTCTCGGCGTTTTCAGCGTCCTCAGGGGTCTCGCCTTCCTTCTTGGGTCTCTCCTTGAGGAGGTTGGCCTCGACTTTTACGGTTCCGATATAATTGGAGGAGGGGGGCGGAGGGGCACCATCGTCGTCCCCGGCCTTTTCCTCCTTCACGGGCGCAAACTCGAAGGTGTAGGTGAACCCGTCGAAGGTGGTGATGACCGCCGTGCGGGACTTGGAGGAGTCCTTCTTCTGCTCAGCTTCCTCCGGATCAAGGACATCCTCGAAACGGAGCTTGTTGAAGAGAGACTTGAAGGGACCCGTTCCGGCGGTGTCCATCTCCTCGTCCTCCTTGAGGCCACCGGTGGAGAAGTCGCCATTCTCATCGGCCCGGGTGGCTGTCCAGCCCTTGAACTCCTTGTCGCTGGGAGCACTGAGGGAAATGCTCTTGATCTTCTCCACCTCGATGAACTTGTAGGACAGCCAGGAGGCGGGACTGGAGAGTTGTCCGCGACGCTTGTCCGTGCTCTTGGACTCTGCCTCGCCGGTTGAGCGGTTGAGGGTTCCAAGGGCCTTCCAGATGCCAGGGTGTTGCGCGGAACTGCGCACTACGAATCCCCGCGGGGCCCGGGAGGCCACCTCCCCGAATTCTTCTCCCAGGATGACGTCCACCAGTTTGTTTTGGCCGCTCCCGGTCACGGAGATCTGGAGTCCCCGGGGATCTCTGGGGTTGTCTTCGCCCGCCTTTTTCCGTTCCTCCTGATAGGCTTCCGCCTGCTCCTTGTCCTCGGGAGCGAGGAGGCCGATCTGGCCGTAGTGCTTTGCTTCGGCACGAACCTCCAGGCCGATCTTGAACTGGACGAGGGACTTGAGAAGTTGCTGAACCTCGTTGGGGTTGTCGATGGGATAGTCCTGGCGATTGGCCACGACCCAGTCGATCCCCTTCTTCTTGAGGATTACTTCATTATCGGAGTCCTTGATCCGGATTTCCTCCACCGCGTCCTCGCTGAAGGACTTTACGAGATATTCCCCGATCTGTTCATTGTCAGGACTGAACCGCTCGGGTGTGTTGAGAAGCATGACCGTGGCCATGATCGCGCTGATGGCGGTGACTCCGATCAGAAAAAGAAGGCGTGTGTTCTTCATTTCGCTGCCGTTTTGAATTTACGGGTGATGCCGACTAAAAGTCCGATGATGATGACGAGGGTGGGAGTGAGTAGCATGTTGGTCCATTCGTAGCTATTGATGGCGGCCTGGATTTCGGCGCGCTGTTGGCGGCTGATCTTGTTTTCCTCGCGCTGGAGGTCGCGGATCTTCGTCTCGATCTCCTGGGTCTTCTCGATGCTCTCTTCGCTCTGGCCGATGACCATGAGGCCGCCACCGATATCCCGGCCCTCCTGTCCCTCTTCCAGGGTTTTGCGGGCTTCTTCAATGGCTTCCTGGATTTTCTGCCGGGGGGCCGCGGCCCGCTCGGCGGCTTTTTCGCGGATGTCGTTGATCACGGTAAAGCTGCGACTGGTGGAATCGCGGCCGCGGATGTTCAGGAGGTCCTGATCTCCGGCGAGGTTTTCGACCAGGTTCATGATGAAGTCGACATTGTTGTTGTCACGCGCGGCTCCCCGCTCGGCATCGCCCATGAAGAAGTCGAACAGCATGTCGACGTCGGAGATGATGGCCATCATCCCTTCCTCCGTGCCCTCAAGTTGATGGTGGTTCTCTTCCTCGGATGGTTGGGTCTCTTCTTCCTCCGCGTCCGGGGAGGCCTCAGGGGTCGCTTCTGCGTTCACCTCGGGCTCAGGATTGGCGGCTGGCGCTGGTTGTTCCTCAACCGGAGCAGGTTCCGGAGTGTCCGGAGGAGGAGCGGAGGTCTCTTTCTCCGGGTTGGTCTCCGGGGAGGGAGCCTCCCCTTCGGTTTGGGCACAGCCCTCAGGCTCTGAGGCAGGTTCCGGGGCGGGCGCAGGTTCCGGGGTGGGCGCAGGT
>DLRK01000156.1:14418-14556 GCA_002501065.1 Akkermansiaceae bacterium UBA7890 | reverse complement strand
GCGGAAGGTAACGATGAAAATGGCTCCGATGCCGGGCACGTACGCATCTATGAGTTAGCTGGCAACACGTGGATCCAACTTGAACAGGATATCGATGGCGAGGCCGCTGACGATTGGAGCGGCTATAGTGTCTCTCTT
>DLRK01000156.1:0-14072 GCA_002501065.1 Akkermansiaceae bacterium UBA7890 | reverse complement strand
GTGGCTATTGGGGCGCCCTGGAACAATGAGAATGGCTCCGATGCCGGGCACGTGAGGGTTTATCAGCTTCAGCTTCTCGTGATGCTGGCCATTGGTAATTCACAAAATGGCACTATCAGAGGTGCTGGAACCTACCTCTCTGGCACAGGCGCCACGCTCACCGCCAGCCCTGACCCCGGCTATCTCTTCACCGGTTGGACCGGGGACGGATCCGGCACCAACAACCCGCTCAGCTTGATCATGGACGAGAACCAAACGGTGGGCGCGGTCTTTAGTCAGGACCAGCGGGATCTCGACGCCGACGGGCTGAGCAACTACCAGGAACTGGCTGTCCACGGGACCGATCCCAATGATGCCGATAGTGACGACGACGGCTTTAATGACGGGCAGGAAGTCGCTGAAGAATCTGACCCGAATGACGCAGGTAGCGTCCCCGTTACCAACGAGAACCGGCGCATACCAATCAACCTGAGCGCCATCAACCTGGGGCCGGGCCAGGACGCGCTCCTGCTGGGATTCCCGAGTGCGAGTGGCAAGTTCTACCGGATCGAGGAATCCGAGGATCTCCGTGTATGGTCGATCAGGGAATTCAGAGTCCCGGGCACCGGGGAAAACATCCAACGCTTTATCCCAATGGGTGGGCCGAGACTGTTTCTACGGGTCGAGGAGGAGTAGAATCAGGTCGTCGGTTCAAATCCGACCATTGACTCCACTGTCGGTCAACGGGTTACGGGAATCCGGGGATTTGCGGGTTCGCTTATTGACGGCAGTCAGGCACTGCAGTAGCAAGGTTGTCTTATGAAACTGTTTTGCGTTTTTCTTTCGACGATGGCTTTCGGGGTATTCGCGCTGACTTCCTGCGGCGATGACGAAAGTTCAGCAAACTCGGAAAGCCTCAACTCGGAGCGCCCTCCCCGCCCGCGGACCGAAGGGAACAGGAAATCTTCCTCATCGGGCGCAAAGTCAGAACGATCCATTCCAGCGCCAAGTCCTGATGTTCCCGAGGTGGAGGACCCTCCCGCACCCTCCAAACCCGTTGTCAAGCTGGACCCGTCCATTCCCTTGCCCCGGAGCGCCGAGGAGCGGGCGGAGCGGCGGGAAGCGCGAGAGTCTGAGGAGCAGGCTGAACGGTTTGCTCGTATTGCTGAGCAGATCAGCGCGCGCATGAAGGAGCGGGATGCGAATGGGGACGGCCTTCTCTCCAAGGAGGAAGTTTCCGGTCCCTTCGCCGGTGGGTTCGACGAGGTTGATACCAATGGGGACGGTCAACTCGACGATGCGGAACAGGCAGCCATGATCGAGGGACTGAGCGAGCGGATGAGAAATTTCAGCGACCGGAGCCGCCGAGGACGCGGGGGACGGCCAGAAGGCGATCGCGGTTCTCGCGACCGTTGAGATCTCCGGACCAGTGGCACAGGTCGTTCGGTAGAAATTTCCTTGCCGGTCGCTGGGTAGTGAGCCGTCCGATGCCGGGACATCGTTGGATGGCGGGTCGAGGCTGGCCTGCGAAAGGGCTTCACTCCCTGGCCACCACCTGCGAGTTGATCACGGCCTGGCTCAGGTTCCCGTTCACGTCGAAAAGGTTTACGATGAAGATCAGGGGTTGTCCGGCCACGAGGGCCCGGGGCGCGGTGACGGTCAGGGTCCCGGACCGTTTTTCCGCTCCCTTCAGGGAGAGGTCCCGGACGAGGGCGTCGATCTGTCCGCCGCCTCGCTGGAGTATGACGAGAGGTCCCAGTCCCTTGTCATCGCTCATGCTGAGGGAGAGTTTGACGGTCTTCTCCCCGGCCTGCGGAGGACTGGCGACCTTGAACTCATGAATCTCGGGCGCCTTGGTATCGCTCTTGTCAAAGGACTCGCTGAAAAACCGGCTCACCGCCGCCATCCGGGCATGGGCCGGGGAGAAGCGGACGGGTCGCTCCGCAGCTGTCTTGCGGTCGAACATCCGGCCGAGGTTGTCGTATCCCCGCATCATGATGTTGCGGGGATCACGGGTGTCGTGCAGCATCCCGAAGATGTGGCCCAGTTCGTGGATGAGGACGCCATTGCTGGTCTGTGATTCCTGGTTCCGGGCACGTTTTTCCGATCCCGCCACCCTGGTCACCGGGGCCGGGTCCATGAAGTAGCGGATTTGTTCCTCGATGGTGGAGGCGGTGACCTCGTCGCGGAAGATGTCGCCGGACACGCAGGCGAGACCCGAATAGACGTGAGGAATGGGCCTGGCTTCGGCCACCGCCCCGGCCTCCGAAAACACGAGGGTGGGCCGGTTGCGGGAATAGCCGGTGGTTTCCCAGATTTCCTGTTGCTGGGAGTTCAGGAGACGATCCACGTCAAAGGGTTCCCCGGTGTAAAAGGCGGAGGGTTGCTTGGCATTCACGAGGTGGACCTTGAGGCGGCCATCTTCTGCGAACTCAAAGTCCAGTCCCCGGGTCCGGTGCCCGTTGGCCTTCATTTCCCTCCGGAAAATGTCGGCCACGATCCGCATGAGGGTCTCGCACTTGTCCCGGTAGCCCGGTTTCACCTTGCGGTCGCTGGGAACGAAGTAGACCAGCCTGACCTTATAGTCCTTCCCCAGGTCTTTCAGGGGAGGAGGAACAATAACGTTTCCAGCCGCCTTGCCTGCCCGGGCGGTGGGCTTTCGGGCGTCGCGTTGGGCCATCAGGCTGAACCCGAGGACGAGGGAGAGGACCACTACGGCGGAAAGCAGGGAACCGGGGGCAGGCTTCATGAGCGTGTCACTTAGACACCATTTTCCCGTTCCTGACAAGCGCACGGGCGCAGGAGGATCGCGCCAGCGGGTTGGCAGCAGGAGGGAGAATTATTATCGGTCAGGCAGGAATAACCCGAAACAGATTGATCTTTCGACGGAGGGTCCGGTGTTTAAGTTGAGGGCATGACGGAGGGAGAATCCGCCTCATCGCGACCGGTCACCCTGGCGCCGGCTATCGCGGTGGTGGTGGGTAACATGGTGGGGACCGGGGTCTTCACCAGCCTGGGATATCAGCTGGTGGACATTCAGTCGGGCTTTGTGCTGATGGTTCTCTGGGCCCTGGGGGGCGGTTGTGCCCTGTGCGGAGCGGTGTGTTACGGGGAACTGGCGGCGGCCTTTCCGCGCTCGGGGGGTGAGTATCATCTTCTCTCCCGGATCTACCATCCCGTCCTGGGATTCCTGGCCGGATGGATCTCGGTAACGGTGGGATTTGCGGCGCCCATTGCGCTGGGGGCGATGGCCTTCGGAAAGTATTTTGCCGGAGCGATGGCCTTCGGGGGAGAGACCTGGCCCCGAATCCTGTCGGTAGTGGTGGTGCTGGCGGTGGCGGGCATCCATCTCAGGCCAATCGGACTGGGGGCGCGTTTCCAGAGTATCTTCACCTCCCTGAAGGTGATCTTCATCCTGGTCCTCATCCTGGCCTGCTTTCTCCTGGGTGATCGGCAGGAGATCTCTTTCCTGCCCCGCGAGGGCGACCTGGGCCTCCTCTTCAGCGCGGAATTCGCCATCGCCCTCGTGTTCGTGATGTATGCCTACACGGGTTGGAACGCGGCAACCTACATCGTTGACGAAGTGCGGGATCCGCAGTGGACGGTGCCGCGGGCCCTCCTGGTGGGCGCCTTCCTTGTGACCCTGCTTTACATCGGACTGAACGGGGCCTTTCTCTACAGCGCGCCTATCCAGAGCATGGTGGGCGAGAAAGATGTCGCCAAGGTGGCGGCCAGTCATGCCCTCGGCGAAACGGGAGGCCGGGTGATGGCAGGGCTGATCAGTTTCGGGCTGGTTTCGATGTTGAGTGCCAGCATCTGGATGGGACCACGGGTGGCCCAGCGGATGGGAGAGGACTTCCGTGGGTTGCGTATACTGGCCCGGAAGTCGCGCTCGGGAATCCCCGCCAATGCGGTTCTCCTGCAGACCGTGGTGGCAATTTCCCTGATCCTGACCAGCAGCTTTGAGGAGGTCCTTGTTTATATAGAGTTGCTGCTCGTGCTTTTTGGACTGGTGGCGGTGGCAGGAGTGTTCTGGTTGCGGATCCGGCAACCGGGGTTGGCCCGCCCGGTGAAGGCCTGGGGCTATCCCTTCACCCCGGCCCTCTTCGTGGCAGTCAATGCCTGGATGGTGGTTTACATCATCAGGGATAAACCGGGGGAAACCCTCTGGGGCCTTGCTACTCTGGTGGTTGGATTGGTGATCTACTTCCTGGCGCAGCGGGGTGGGAGCGGCGCAAGCGGGGCCAGAAGTCTGTAATCATTACCGTGGGGCAGGGTTTCGGTTGAATCCCGTGAAATTGTGTAATATTAATATATCCTAATCATCCGGGCCACGCGTCCGGTTCGCCCTTCCAGTATGAAACGGTTCTCTTCCGCGTCCCGGATCCGTGGTGGCTCCTGCTCCCGGAGACCGCTCCCGGGGTCGCGTAGTCGGCGGGTCGACCTGCGCCGGGGCATGACCCTGATTGAGATCTCGGTGGTCCTGTTCGTCCTGCTGCTGCTCACTTCCCTGTTGTGGTTTGCGGCCCGGAGCTGGAAGGCGGGATCGGACCGGGTGTTCTGTATAATGCAGATCCGGCACATGCAGGTGTCGATGCGTTCCTACACTCATTCCAGCCCCTATCAGCCCGGACAGAATCTCTCGCAGGCCAAACCTCCCGTAAACCTTCTGAACGAACTGGTTGGTCCGGGGAAGTATGTCCCGGAAATGCCCCGGTGCCCTTCGAGGGGGATCTACCAGCTTGGAGACAACGTGGTTCCCGAGGTGGGGGAGCTCTACATGAGGTGTTCGCTGGCCGCCACGCGCCGACATGAACCGAAGGACTACCGCAGTTGGTAGCCCTTCAGGGTGAAGTTACGGGTCGAGTTTTTCCCTCCCATGCGCTAGGAAGCGGGGGATGCCGGACCTGAGGCTGGAGTGTGAACTGATCGAGAGTGGAACGGAGCCGGTTGCGGGGATCGACGAGGCGGGCCGGGGACCACTGGCCGGTCCGGTGGCGGCCGCCGCAGTGATCCTGCCTCCCGGCTACCGGCACGACATGCTCGATGATTCCAAGAAGTTGACGGCCAGGCGCCGGGAGGCTCTCTTCGAGGAGATCACCACCGATCCCGGCATCTGCTGGGGCCTGGCCTTCATGGAAGTCCCTGAGATTGACGAACTCAACATTCTGCGTGCGACCCATGTGGCCATGGGACGGGCGGCCCTGGCCCTCGAATCCCTCCCGGCCTTCTGCCTGATTGACGGCCTGGATGTGCCGCGGTTTCCCCTGGCCTCCCGCGGGGTGGTGAAGGGGGACGGGATCAGTCTTTCCATCGCGGCTGCCAGCATCATTGCCAAGGTGAGCCGGGACAGACGGATGCAGGAACTGGCGGAGGAATTTCCGGTCTACGGGTTCGAGAGACACAAGGGCTATGGGACAAAAGCCCACCTGGAGGCTCTCAGGCGGCACGGACCCTGTCGCGAGCACCGCCGGTCCTTCGCCCCGGTGGCAGCCCTGCTTGAGTAGGGGAGGTTCGCTTACTCGATGACATTCCGCACCGTGTTGAGGCGGGGTTTCTCTCCCTCCCGCAGGATCACCTCGACGACATCGAAACGCCAGGGAAGCTCACGGGTGCCGAGGAGGCGGAGCCATTCGTTGGCCCCGCGTTGCATGAGCTTTTTCTTCCGATGGTCGACTGCTTCAAGGGGGCGGCCAAATTGTTCGCTGGTGCGGGTCTTCACTTCCACGAAGCTCAGGGTTCTGCCGTCGCGTGCCACGATGTCGATTTCGCCGCCCCCGGGAGCACGGAAGTTGCGGTAGAGGATTCGTCTGCCTTCCGTCCGCAGGTGGGCACAGGCGATGTTCTCACCCAATGCGCCGATTGCGAGATGGTCATCGCCGAGTGTGCGGCAGGGTCGGTTGAGGAGCGGGCTGAACCGCTTCCGACATCCGAGAAGGAATGCTTTGAGCACGGATCGAAGGAGTGAGGGGGTTACCCGGGCAACTTGGGGAGGAGGGTGAGAAGAGTCCGGTAGCGGGCGATGTCGAATTCACGATCCTCGTCCACCATGCGCTCCGATTCGTCAGCGAGACAGAGGGCAATCATGAGCTTTGCTTCCGCTTCGTCGATTTCCGGATCCTGCAGGAGGCGCTGGTAGGTTTCGCCTACGTAAGGAGTCTCCGGGGAGGTCAGCTGTTGCTCCACCGCGGGAACCAGTTGTTCGATGCCATCTTCCACGGCAGTCAGGCGACACGGTTGGAGGGGGTGCCTGCCAACCAGTTCTTCAGGTTGTCCACCACCCCGGCAAGGAGGCGTTGACGTGACTGAAGGGAAAGCCAGGCAGTGTGGGGGGTGATGATGAGGTTCTTGTCGCCCAGGTCCGCCGCGAGGAGGGGGTGGTCTGCCGGAGGCGGCTCCACCGAGAGAACGTCGAGACCGGCTCCGGCGAGGTGGCCGCTGCGCAGGGCCCCGGCCAGGGCAAGTTCGTCGACGAGGGGACCGCGGCTCACGTTGAGGAGCAGGGCTCCCGGTTTCATGGCGGCCAGGGTGTCGCCGTCGATCATGCCCTCGTTCTCGGCGGTGAGGGGGCAGTGCAGGGAAATGACGTCTGAAGTGGCGAAGAACTCCCGGGCAGCGAGACGGGGAAGCTCTGGCCGGCTGGTGTTGGGGGAATCCTCCCGGGCGAGGATCTGCACCTTCATTCCGAGAGCCTCCGTAATGATCGCGAAGGCTGATCCGATTGCTCCGAGGCCGACGATGCCACAGGCCTTGCCGGACAGTTCAGTAACGGGGTGAGTGAGACGGGTGAAGATCGGGGAACGAGGCCACGCGTCATGTTCGGTGGCCAGGCGGTGCACCTTGGTGGCAAGGGCCAGGAGCAGGGCGGCAGCATGCTGGGCCACACTGGGGGTGGAATAACCGGCCACGTTGCAGACCGGTATGCCCCGGGCCCTGGCCGCTTCGAGATCGACCACATTGACACCGGTGGCACATACCAGGATGAGTTTCAGGTCGGGAAGGGATTCGATGATTTCGGAATCGAGGACGACCTTGTTGGTAAGAATGACCTCCACCTCACCACAACGCTCGGCGACCTCGGAGGGTGCGGTGTGCTCATGGTGCGTGAAGGTGCTCAGCGCTTCCAGGGGAGTGAAGTCGATATCGCCGCGGGTGAGGGTGGAGGAATCGAGAAAGGTGATCTTCACGGAGGAGGGGGTGGATGTTCGGGTGGAGGGTCAGGCGTCCGGATGGAGGGCTGCCCCGAGAGCGTCCGGACTGGTATTGCGGATGAGTTCGAGGCAATCGGGGTCGGGGAGGAAGGGTTCAAACTCCCGCGGAAGGGGTGCCTCGCAGGTTTTGAATTCGCCACTGACGGGATGGGTGAAGCCGAGACGCCAGGCGTGGAGCATGAGACGCCCGGTTTCGACCGGCTGGCGACTGGGTTTCGCATAGACGGGATCGCCCAGAAGGGGGCAGCCGAGGTGTTTCATGTGAACGCGAATCTGGTGGGTGCGGCCGGTGTGCAGGTGGCAGAGGACAAGAGCCCAGGGAGGGGATTCGTTTCTGGCAAGGACGTGGTAGTCGGTAATGGCGGGTCGTCCCGATCCCGCCCCCGGATTGAGGACGGCCTGCTTCTGGCGGTTGACGGGATGACGTCCGATGTGGGTGAAGATGGAGCCGGAGGGTTGCACCGGGGAGCGCTCGGTGACCGCCAGGTAGAGCTTGGTGGTCTGGCGGGCGGAGAATTGCCCGAGGAGCGACTGGAGGCCGCGATCGGTCCTGGCGGTCACGATGCAGCCACTCGTTTCCTTGTCGAGACGGTGCACGATTCCGGGCCGCTCCACGCCACCCACTCCCGGCAACTCTCCCCGGCAATGGTGAAGGAGAGCATTGACGAGAGTGCCATCGGGGTTGCCTGCCGCGGGATGGACGACCAGTCCCACCGGTTTGTTGATGACGATGACGTCTTCGTCCTCGTGAAGGATGTCGAGGGGGATGTCCTGCGGGACAAGGTTCGACGGTTGCGGGTCGGGGAGCTTCACGGTGATGGAGTCACCGGGGGTGACTGGGGTCCGAGGTCTTGTCCTGCTGCCGTTGAGGAGGATGTGTCCGTCCTTCAGGAGAGCCTGGATGCGCGAGCGGGAAAGCTCGGGGAGTTCCCGGGCGAGGAACAAATCGAGCCGTTCTCCGCGGTCCCCCTGGACGGTGATGGTCACGGGCGGAGGGTGGGGCAGGACGCCGCAGGGAGCAAGTAACGAGGTGATGGCGCGCGGCGCGCGGCCCAGAACGCTCCTTGCTACCGGCTCGGCGCTACCGCTACCTTGGCGGGGTGAGCGCGCACCTGGCCACCTGTCCGAACTGCTCGGGCGAGATGGATGTGACGGACGTGGGTCCCTACACCCGCGTGCGCTGCCCGGAATGCGGGGAGGAGGTGAGGGTGAAAACCGAGATGGGACCCTATCACCTTGTCCGGCGTATCGCCTTCGGGGGGATGAGCGTGGTGTTCGTGGCCCGTGATCTTACCCTGGATCGGGAAATTGCGGTCAAGGTCCTGAAAGAAAAGTTTTCCGCGAACGAGAAGCGTGAGGAGCAGTTCAAGAGCGAGGCCCGGCTCACGGCCACGGTCAGTCATCCCAATGTGGTGCGGGTCTACAAGGTGGGACGGGCCTTCGAGCGTTACTTCATCGCGATGGAACTCGTCCCGGGGCAGAGCCTGGACGAGCGCATGTCGGTGCACGGAGCCCTGCCCGAGGATGCCGTGATCCGGTTGGCGCTACAGATTGTGGACGGATTGCGGGCTGCTCGGAGTGCGGGACTCATTCACCGGGACATCAAGCCGGGGAACATCCTCATCGACGAGGCTGAGACAGCCAAACTGGTGGACTTCGGGCTCTCGCTGCTGACGGAGGAAGGGACGGTTCGTTCCGACGAGATCTGGGCCACTCCCACTTACGTGGCTCCGGAGGTGCTTGAGCACGCCGAGGAAGATCACCGGGCGGACATTTATGCTCTCGGGGCCACGCTCTACCACGCTCTGGCGGGTGCTCCGCCGGTGAAGTTGAAGGAGGTCACCAACCAGGCCGCCTGCGAGGCCAAGAAGGAGATTCCCTCCCTGAAGAAGATGGCACCCTGGCTTTCCAACGAGATCGTGCAGATCGTGGAGCGGGCGATGATGCATGATCCGGCCCGGCGATTCGAGGACTACGAGGAGTTTCGGGCCGACCTGGAAATGGTCCGAATGGTCCTGAAGGCGAAAGGAACGAAGGTGCCCGTGCACGGCGCAATCCGCGCCAAACGACGGGAGCGGCATGACGCCCATCGCCGGGTCTGGCTGTTGGGCGTGTGGGTGGTGGTGTTCGCTGCCCTGGTGGCGGGAGGGATTTATTTCTTCAAGGTGGGCAGGGACGATCCGGAAGAGGAGGATTCGAAGGGGCCGCATCTGGTTCTCGATCCGGAACACAATCCCACTCTGGACCCGGAAGTGGCGATGCAGATTAACGAGACCTACGAAGGCGCACGGCAGGCTCTGGTCGATGATGACTTCGTGGTGGCGGAGGAACAGTTTCTCCGGGTCTGGCATAACGGGCAGGCGCCCACCGAAACGGCGGCCTGGGCGGGTTTCGAGGCCGCGGTAGCGGCCTTTCTGGACGGACGAAGTGCGGATGCCCGTCAGCATCTGGCCGATCTCTACGATTTTGTCGGCGAGCGTCAGGCCGCGGAAACGGTGATGGGGCGGCGGCTGCAGTCGGCTGCGGAACTCCTCACCGATCTGCGCTTCGTTCCGCAGGAGCGCGTGCCGGAGGTGCTGGACAACCCCTTTCGGGCGACGGTCTTTTTCGCGATGGCGTTGAAAATGTGGGAGCAGGGTGAACTGGAACGCGCGCACGCGATGTTCAGCAAACTCTCACGGAACGGGCCCTGGCCGAAAGCGGAATGGATGAGCACCTATCGGCAGTTGGCCCGGCGCTACCTCAAGGATTACAATCTTCTGGGGAAGGCGGATTACGGGACCGAAGGAAAAAGCAGGGCTGAGTTGCAGGCCGGTATTGAAGCACTGGACGAACTCTATGCCTCCCTGCTGACGCGGGGACGGGCCCGTTTCAACGTGAAGGTCTGGCAGAGCGGGCTGAAGGGGAGATTGAGACATCTCCGGACTCGAAAAGTGCAGGATGACTGGAGGGTTCTGCTTGAGGAAGTGGCCGGGAGGCATTTTGCGAATGCCCAGTTTCCGGAAGGGGCCAGGGCGTTGCAGAAGATCGAATTGGCCGGCGAGCTGGAACGGAATCAGCGAGCAGTGCTCCTCTTTTTCTGCAGGGAAGCGGAGATCTTCATCGAGGAATTGGCCCGCACCCTGGGTCCCGGGGCCGACGGAGTGGTTCTCAACACGCGTAGTGGCACGCATTACACCCAGATCATCGGTTCCCAGAAAGGGGGGTTGATGGTGGAGAAGGATGGCGCAGCGCTTTCCCTGAGCTGGAAGGAAATCGGGCCGGGTCCCCTGCTGGCTCTGCATCGCGTCCTGATCGACGATCCGAACACCGTGGAGAATAAGGGAGACCGGTTGCTGCAGGCTGTGGCGTTCGCCTGGCTCAGCGACCTGAAGGACGAGGCTCGTGGAATGGCAGGGGAGTTGATCGAGTTGCGTTCCGATTTCCGGGAGCGGTGGGACCAGATTCTGGAGAATTTCGGGGGGTAAGGGGAAGCAGGTGGTCTGTGCCACCGGCAATTATTGACAAGACCGATTTTGGGACGATGTTCCGCCCCGATGTCTGATGATGACAAGAAAGGTCCGGGGACGGGGCCGACTCCGGAGGAGTTACAGCGTGGTCTGCAGGAGCTCTTTGGAAAGATGGGCAACGTCCAGTGGACCATGCCAGGGATGAATCAGGAGGTGGAGGATGATGAACCGGAGGTTTCTGATGAGCGGTCCGCTGACAGCGTGTTTGAGTTCAATTACATTCCCCGTGACATCAAGGCGCACCTTGATCGCTTCGTGATCCGGCAGGATGAGGCCAAGAAGGCGCTCTCGATTGCAGTGTGCGACCATTACAATCACGCCAAATACCTCCGCAGTCTGGAGAACGAGCACGGGAAACTGCCGGAAGGGATCGAGTTACAGAAGCAGAACGTGATCGTGGTGGGGCCCACCGGAGTGGGAAAGACCTATCTGATCAAGCACATTGCCGAGTTGATCGGGGTTCCCTTCGTGAAGGCTGATGCCACCAAGTTCTCGGAGACCGGATATGTGGGTGGGGATGTGGATGATCTGGTGCGCGACCTGGTGCAGAAGGCCGAGGGGGATGTCGAACTGGCTGAGTTCGGGATCATCTACATTGATGAGATCGACAAGCTGGCCACCCGTAGCGAAATGATCGGCCGGGATGTCAGTGGGCGGGGGGTGCAGACGACCCTGCTCAAACTGATGGAAGAGACCGAGGTGCCGCTCACCAACCCGATGGACATCCGCAGCCAGATGAAATCGATGATGAACATGCAGCGGGGTGGTGGGTCAGCCAAGGACACGGTCAATACCCGTCATATTCTCTTCATCGTGAGCGGAGCATTTTCCGGGTTGGAGAAGGTGGTGCGTAAGCGTCTCAGTGAAGGGCAGATCGGTTTCGGGGCAGATCCGGTGGAACGTCCCATGGACGGGGAACTCTTCAACCAGGTGGAGACCCAGGATTTCATTGATTTCGGGTTTGAAGCGGAATTCATCGGACGGCTGCCGGTCCGGGTGGTATGCGAGAAACTGAGTGCTGCGGATCTCAAGAACATCATGAAGTTTTCGGAGGGCAGTCTCCTGCGGCAGTATGAGCGTGAGTTCGAGGCCTACGGGATCCGAGCTCGTTTTGAAGACAGCGCAATCGGGCGGATTGCGGACCTGGCGGAAAAGGAGAATACCGGCGCCCGGGCCCTCATGACGGTGTGCGAATGTCTTTTGCGGGACTTCAAGTTTGAGTTACCAGGAACTTCAGTCTCCGAACTCACGATCACGGACAAGCTGATCGACGGCCGGGAGGAACTACTTGAGCAGTATCGTGAACTGGGTCGCCAGGTGGACGTGGAGAAGGCTGCCCATGAACTGGAGGTGTTTTGTCGCGACTTCCGGGAGGAGCACGGGGTGGAACTGGTTCTGACCGCTGAGGCCCTTGCCCAACTGACGGAAGAAGCCGCCAGTCAGGGGAGAAGCCTTCTTCAGTTGTGCCGCCAGCGGTTTCGAGACGTGCAGTTTGGCCTCAAGTTGATCCAGAAAAACACGGGCCGAGCGTGCTTTGAACTGGGCCCGGAGGCCGTGAAGGATCCGGACAAGTACTTGAGTGAACTGGTGGTCAGGAGTTATCGTGGTGATGCTGCCGGAACGGAAGATGCCCCGGGTGACAGCGATTCCCACGATGGCTGATACCCCAAAAGACCATTACTCGGCCCACCACCACCCCCTCACGGTGGCGGCCGTGGTGGGCAGTTTCGCTATGGCGATCGGCCTTGTGCTGCGCGTTTCCGGGCTTTTGCTGGATGCAGAGAAGGCACTTCTGGTGCGCTATCAGGAAGCTGGGTTCCTTCTGGAGGTAAGTGGTCAACCGTGGTGGGCGGTCCTGGTGCTTCTGGTCCTGATCTACGGGTTGACCTTCCTGCTTCTGGAGGTGCCTGGTCTGTCCCGTCGGTTGCTTCTGGCGGCAACCTTCCTGGTGCTGGTGGCCGCCGCCTCCCCCGTGGTTGCGCTCTGGGGTGTTTTCTGGAGTCCCGTGGTTGCGCTCCTCTGTGCAGGGTGGAGTGCCTTTTGCGCTACCCTGTGGGCGTGCCACCATCCCATGCCCTGTGAAATCGTGGGTTTGCCGGGTGACGGAAAGGTTATTTCGATCTCCAAGGAGCAGGGGCGCAGGACAGGTTGAGGAGAGGAGAATACTTCTGACGGGCGGACTGTGCTGACAACCGGGCCTGGAGGCGCTATTCTCCTTCATGGCCCGGGCCGACTACCCACAACCAGTCAGCGATCTGATTGAGGAACTCAGGCGTCTTCCGGGCGTGGGACCGCGGAGCGCGGAGAGGATGGCCCTGTGGCTGTTACAGAGTGCCAAGGCTCAGCCCAATGCGCTGGCGGAATCGATCCAGAGGGCGGTCAGCCAGGTCACCTCCTGTCCCGAGTGCGGGTTTTTCGCCACCGTGGAGGGATGTCCGATCTGTTCATCTCACGGACGCGATACGGGCCAGCTCTGTGTTGTTGAACAGGCCACGGATGTCCTTCCCATTGAGCGCTCTGGTGCCTTCAAGGGGTTCTATCACTGCCTGGGAGGCAAGCTCTCGCCCCTCGATAATGTCGGTCCGGATGACCTGCGGATCGCATCGTTTCTGAAGCGGGTGGAACGTTTGCCGCAGGTGGAGATTATTTTGGCGCTGAGCGCGGATGTGGAGGGGGAGGCCACGGCGAATTATCTGGGCGGTCTGCTCGGGGATCGGGATTGTTCGATGACCCGGTTGGCCCAGGGGCTGCCAGCAGGGGGGGACCTGGAACACGCGGATGCGCTCACAGTATCGCGTGCCTTTGAAGGAAGGCGCTGAGAGCGAATCGGTCTGGGATCGGCTCGGAGAGAACTTCCCCAAGGCCTCACTAGACAAAGACGTGAACCTTTGTCTAAAAGGGAAATGGCGACGGGATGACGGAGGAGAAGAGACAAGAGTTGTTTAGGGACGCCGAACCGGCAGCGGACGGAGGAAAGTTCCGGTTGGTAGCTGGAGTGATGGGGGTGGTGGTCCTGCTGGCAGTTGGCTGGATTGCGATGTCCCTTGAAGACCTGAAAGACGAACTAAGGTCCCTTGAGGAGGAGGAGTCCGAGGAAATTGCTGTCCTGAGCGCTGGACTGGCGGCCCTCAAGCAGGAGACCGGGGAGGAAATTCACAGTGTGAAGGGGACCCTGAGCGGGATATGGCATCAGCACAAGCCAGCCGAACTGGAGTTCATGGGCTTCCTGGCCTCTCGCAACGTGGAGGAGCGGGAGGCTCTTCTGGCAGCTCTGGAGGCTCTGGATGGTAGGAGCCGATCCTCGACCGGAGAGGAGGGCTTATCTGGTGAATTTGTGCCCGCGCCGACTCCTGAGCCTGCGCCGGCCCCTGAG
>DLRK01000038.1:4999-33598 GCA_002501065.1 Akkermansiaceae bacterium UBA7890 | reverse complement strand
CAGGCTTCTCTTCGGCCGCAGGCTCTTCAGGCGTATCTGGCTTGTTATTATCTTCCTCGGCCATGAGTGGAGTGGGAAAAATCTTTCGTCGTCATTGCTTAGATCATTTTCTTGGCAGCCACCGTCTTCTTACGGCCCTTCCGGGTGCGAGCGTTGGTCCGGGTGCGTTGGCCGCGAACCGGAAGACCCCGCTTGTGGCGTTGTCCCCGGTAGCAGTTGATGGAAGTGAGGCGCTTGAGGGCAGACTGGATCTCCCGACGGAGATCACCCTCGATCGCGATCTCCTGGCTCTGGATCGCCTGCGCAATTTTCACCAACTGCTCTTCGGAGAGTTCCCCGGTACGCAGGTTGCCGTCCACTCCGGCCTGCTCCAGGATCTTAAGGGCGGTGGTTTGCCCGACTCCGTAGATGTAGCAGAGAGAAGCTTCAATACGCTTCTCGTTGGGGATCTCGATACCGAAAATACGTGCCATGTAGTGTGGAGGCGTTGTGAACGCGCCAAAGAGGCCTGACGCGAAAGGGGCCGGGCTATTTAGCAGAGCAGCCCTTGCTGGCAAGCGGAAATCCTCGATTTTAAAGGGGCCGGAGCCTCCAGCTCCCCTGCCGGGGGATTCTCCGGGTCCCTGTCCGGCTCCCCCGGCACCGAAAGGGCACCAATGCGCTCCCATCTCGGACGGTGCACTTACCCATGCAATCGGGGTCGCTGCGGACGGAATCCCCGCTAGACAAAACAACCGAGGCCGGTAGCGTCGTTTAACTGATACACACTATTCGTCAACCTCATGGACTCCCGCCCTGCAGATTCGCCCGATCCCCTGGAACCCCCCGCCAGTGCCGAAGCTCCCGCCCCCGACGACCCCGCTTCGGCGGCCCCGGATACCCTGGATAGCCTGGATACCCTGCCTCCTGACGATGTCGCTGCCATCGATGAGCTGGGAAAGCTCTACCAGTCTCTCAAAGACGAGCTGGGCAAAGTCATCATCGGCCAGCATGAGGTGGTCGAACAGCTGGCCATCTGCCTCTTCTCCCGTGGCCACGCCCTCCTCATGGGCGTCCCCGGTCTGGCCAAGACTCTCCTCATTTCCAGCGTGGGCGAGTGCATGCATCTCTCCTTCAGCCGCATTCAGTTCACTCCGGACCTGATGCCGGCCGATATCACGGGTACCGACATCATCCAGGAGAGTGCCGTCACCGGAAAGCGCGAGTTCGAATACATCAAAGGCCCCGTCTTTGCCAACCTCCTCCTCGCTGACGAGATTAACCGGGCCCCGGCCAAGACACAATCGGCCCTCCTTGAGGCCATGCAGGAAAACAAGGTCACCGTCCTCGGCCGCACCTACGACCTCGACAAACCCTTCTTCGTTCTGGCCACCCAGAACCCCATCGAGCAGGAAGGAACTTATCCGCTCCCCGAGGCACAACTCGACCGCTTCATGTTCCTGATCGAAGTCGACTATCCTTCCGAGGACGAAGAGCGCCGCATCGCCCGGGAAACCACCGGGGTTGATCGCGAACCTCTCAATGCTCTCATCACCGGTGAACAGGTTCTCAATTTCCAGCGACTGGTACGCCGCATGCCCGTTCCTGATCACATCTACGACTACGCGGTCGAGATCGTGCGCAAGACCCGACCCGCCTCCGATGATGCCCCCTCCTGGATCAAGGAATACGTAGGCTGGGGAGCAGGCCCCCGGGCGGTCCAGTATCTCGTGCTGGGAGCCAAGGGCCGGGCTGCCCTGCGCGGAAACTATATGGCCTCCCTGGAAGACATTGAGGCCGTGGCCATCCCCGTCCTCTCTCATCGCGTGATCACCAACTTTGCCGCTGAATCGCAGGGTATGACTTCCAAGAAGGTCGTCGAGCGCCTGATGGAGGAGATGAGGGAGGATTAGGAGGCGCGGAACCCGGATGGGAAAACTCAGAGTCCGAACAATCGACTCTACGATGAGTAATCACAATCTTGAGAACCTCAAGGGGTCGTGAAATACGATTTCCTCGATTCCGATGTCCTCGCCCGCCTCGGGGCCCTGCCGGTTGAGGCCCGTCTGGCCATGATCGGGAACGTAGTGGGCAAGCACCGCTCGCCCCATCGTGGATCCTCGGTGGAATTCGCTGAATACCGCAAGTATGTGGCGGGCGACGACACGCGACGACTCGACTGGAAGGCTTACGCCCGCAGCGACCGCCACTACATCAAGGAGTTCGAAGCTGACACCAACCTGCGCGCCTACTTCGTGGTCGATTGCAGTGGATCCATGAAGTACGCCTCCGGCGAATTCGACTCCAAGATCCAGTTTGCCCGGAAATTCGCCGGCACCATGGCCTACCTTCTCGTCAACCAGGGAGATGCCGCCGGACTGTCCTGCTGCGACGACAAACTGCACCTCGAACTGCCTCCCAGCAGGCGACCAGCCCACCTGCAGAACTTCTTCGAAGTTCTTGGCGAACTCGAACCCAAGGGAGAAACCGGCCTTGTGGATGCCCTCCATACCGTGGCGGAGAAAGTCGGGCAGCGCGCCTTCATCTTCATTCTCTCCGATCTCTTCTGCGATTCTGACGCCTTCGGTGACGCTCTCCAGCACCTTCGCTACCGTAATCACGACGTGGCGGTCTTCCACCTCATGGATCCGCAGGAGATCGACTTCGATTTCACCCGGCCCTACCGTTTCGTCGACCTTGAGGACGACACCTCCATCGTCGTGGAGCCCAACCTCATCGCCAACGAGTACACCTCCGTCATCCAGGATTTCCTCGTCGCGGTGGAGGCCAGGTGCCACGACGTACACGCAGACTACCACCTGGTCACCTCGGACCAGGACTACGAGGAGATCCTTCGTGACTTCCTGACCAACCGCTTGCCAAAAAAAGGGAGACGATGAACCCGGCAAGAAGCAATCCATTCCCGGTGAGCAGACCGGCGCGCTCCGTTAGCGCCAGACAAGGCTCTCTTCCTGACTGTTCGCCGAAAACAAGATGACCTTCCTCCAACAGGCAATGCTCTGGGGCCTCTTCGCGGTCTCCATCCCGGTCATCATTCACCTGCTGAACCGTCGACGCTTTCGCACCGTGGAGTGGGGTGCAATGCAGTTCCTCCTCAAGGCTACCAAGGAATCGCGGGGCAAGAAACGACTCAAGCACTTCCTCATCCTCCTCATGCGCTCCCTGGCCATCGCAGCGCTGGTTTTCGCTATTGCCCGGCCCCTGGCAGGAGGCTTCTTCGGCTGGGGAGGTGGCAAGGTGGAAACCGTTATCCTGATCCTCGACCGCTCCGCCAGCATGGAGCGGGCGGAAAAGGACATCCAGGTGACCAAGCGCAAAAGCGTCCTCTCCCAGGTGGCCGCAGCCATGGGGGAACTGGACGGCGCCCGCCTCGTCCTCATCGACAGCGCCACTGGCAAGGCCCAGGAAGTCCCTTCCCCCGATGTCCTGCCGGAACTCTCCTTCACTGCAGCCACCGACTCGGCTTCGGACATCCCCGGCATGCTCGTAACCGCTCTCGATTACATCAAGGAAGCCAAACCGGGTCGTACCGAGATCTGGGTCGCCTCCGATCTGCAGAAGGAGAACTGGGCTCCCGACGACAATCGCTGGGAGGCCTTCCGCGCCACCCTGAGCGAAGAGGAGTTTCGGGCCAAGCTACGGATCCTCGCCCTCAATGGCCGCGAACGCAACGATCTCGCCATCCGTGTGCTCTCCTCCCGCCGGGAAACCGGCGAACTGGTTCTTGATCTCGAACTGAACCGCGAGGAAGACACCGGACCAACCACTGTCACGGTCAATATCGATCACATGGGCGCCCGCTCCGGCAGCGAGATTGCCTTCAATGGCCAGAGCCAGCGCTTCCAGAAACGTCTGCCCCTCGAAGGTGCCACGGGGGAGGGATATGGATGGGTCTCTATCGCCGACAACGCCAACAAGCGCAATAACGTCTCCTACTATGCCTACGGCAGGGAAGCGCCCATCCACTCCTACCTTGTGGTCGAAAACTCCACCGATGAGGAAACCGTCAAATCCCTGACCAAGGCGCTCGCCCCCGGCTTTGCCAACCAGGAGGTGACCATCCGCAATCCCAATCTCGCCCACCAGATCAACTATGAGTCCACTTCTCTCATCGTGTGGAAGGCCCCCCTCCCTGGACCGCCGGTCTCCAACCAGCTGTTCGACTACGTGAAGAAGGGCGGCGTGGCTCTCTTTCTGCCGCCTGCCGATGACTCGGAAACCTCTTTTGGCGGACTTTCCTGGGACCCTGTCACGGAAGCTCCCAAGGAGAAGTTCTTCATCGTCAACGACTGGGAACGGGGCGAGGGCGCCTTCCGGGACGCCCTTGACGGTTCCCCGCTGCCCATGGACCGCATTCGTGCCATCAAGCGCCGGGGCATCGTCGGCGATTATACTTCCCTGGCAAGCTGGATAGACAATGAGCCCCTCCTCGCCCGCCGTGTGATCGAGGCCGGCCAGATCCTCTTCCTCTCCACCCTGCCCAGCTACACCTGGTCAAACTTCGAACAGACCGCACTCCATCTGGTGGCCCTCCAGCGCAGTCTGGACGAAGGCAGCCGACGGCTCGGGGCGGGCTTCTTCGGCACCGCCGGCGAGGAGTCCTCCCAACCGGTGGGAGACGAGATCCGCAGCCGTATCGATTCCCGTGCCGATAGCGACTCAGGCAATGTCGAGTTCCAAGCCGGCGTTTACCGTCTTGGCGAGCGCACCGTAGCGGTAAACCGCCCCGCTACCGAGGATTCCCTCGAAGTCCTCACCAGCGTCGATCTGGAAACCGCCCTTGCCGACACCGGCTACAGCCTCCTCGAGGAACAGGACGCCTCCAGCGACAGCAGCCTGTCCCGTCCGATCTGGCGGGCCTTCCTCATCGCCATGCTCCTCTTCCTCATTCTGGAAGCTCTCCTCTGTCTCCAACCCCGTCGCGTCGATCCCAATACGGCCCCCTCACCCCAGCCAACCTCCTGACGTGAGTTTCAACATCGGCAATTTCCACTTCAGCGCCCCCTTGCCCATCGCCATCACGGGCATCGCGGCCTGGTGCCTTATCCTGATCCTCTGTGTGGTTGCCTGGCGGCGCAGTGTGCGCCCGGGTCGCACCGGTCTCCTGGAGTTCCTTCGCCTCCTCTGCGGAACTGCGGCAGTTTTCTTCCTGCTCAATCCCGAGTGGCGCAAGACAATTGAGCCGGTCAAGCAACCGGAGATCGTCATCCTGTACGACGGATCGGGCTCCATGACAACCGCCGACGCCCAACTCCCCGAAGAACTGAACGAACGCCGCGAAGTAGTCACCCGCAACGAAATGTCCGACGCCATTCTCGAGACGGAGTTCTGGAAACTCCTCGAGAAGGACGGCAAGAACCGCGTTTCGGTGGAGTCCTTCTCCGACGCCCCGGAAAGCGAGGACCCCGAAGTCAACTCCCTTGCCGTAACCGACATCTACTCCGCCCTTGCCGACCTGGTGGACACCCGCGCCGATCTTCGCGCCGTTATCATGATCGGCGATGGAGACTGGAACGCCCGGGACAAACCCGCTCCCGTCGCAGCCGCTCAGAAGATGCGTCTCAAGGACATCCCGCTCTTCTCGGTGGTCACCGGTGCTCCTACCCGCCTGCCGGATCTCGATCTCCTCACCGTCAAGGCCCCCACTTACGGTATCGTGGGTGAGAACGTGCAGATTCCGTTCACCATCGAGTCCTCCCTTGAGCGCGATGTGCGTACCATCGTCCGCATCCGTGACCAGACGGGCGTGGAGCGCACCAAGAATATCACCATCCCGCGGGGGAGCACCTACTACGATGCCATCCTCTGGCGCCTGCAGAAGGAAGGCAGCTCCACCCTGGAACTCTCCATCCCCTTTGCCGACGGCGAACTGGTCGAGAAGAACAACCGCCGCAGGTTTAACATCGCGGGCCGTCCCGAATCGATCCGGGTCCTCGTCGTGGAGACCCTGCCACGCTGGGAATATCGCTTCATCCGCAACGCCCTCTCACGGGATCCCGGCGTTGATGTCGATTGCCTCCTCCTCCATCCGCAACTCGGGGAAGGCGACGGCCCCGACTACATCACCGCCTTCCCGGACAAACTGGAGGACCTGCAGAAATACGACGTCATCTTCATCGGAGATGTCGGTATCGGGGATGGCATGCTCACCGGGGAGCAGGCCGAACTGTTGAAGGGCCTCGTCGAAAACCAGGCCTCCGGTGTTGTCTTCATTCCCGGTTGGCAGGGTCACCAGTTCAGCCTGCTTGAGAACGAACTGGGCGGACTCCTCCCCGTTGTCCTCGACGAGGCAATGAAAAACGGCCAGGAGGAAGCCACTGATTCCCCTCTCTCGCTCACTACCGAGGGCCGTAGTTCGCTCCTCACCATGCTGGGCGACACTGAGGAGGAAAATCCCACCATCTGGCGGAGCCTGCCGGGCTTTTACTGGCATGCTCCGGTCATCCGTGCCAAGAGCGGAACCGAGGTTCTCGCCGTCCACGCCAACCGTCGGCATCCCAAGTATGGGCATCGCGTCCCCCTCATTGTGACCAGCCGCGCTGGCAACGGGAAAGTCCTCTTCATGGGCATCGATTCCGCCTGGCGCTGGCGCCGCGGCGTGGAGGACCTCTACCACTACCGCTTCTGGGGACAGGTTGCCCGCTGGATGTCCTACCAGCGCAACATGGCCGCGGGAGAGCGCGTCCGACTCTACTTCACTCCTGAGCGCCCCTCCCCCGGCGAAAACGTGACCCTCAACGCGAATGCCTTTCAGGAGAACGGCGCCCCCCTGCAGGATGGAACGGTTCTCGTTGACCTGACCGCTCCCGATGGAAGCGTGCGCCGATTCGAACTGGCCAAGGAGGATGACTCATGGGGCACCTTCACCGGACGCTTCAAAGTCACCATGCCCGGGGACTGGAAGATTACCGCCCGGACATCCGAGAGCGAAAAAGGCGCGGTCAGAACCCGAATCATTGCAGAGGGAACCCAGATCGAAAAAACGGGCCACCCTGCCCGCCCGGATGTGCTGGCCGAGCTCTCCCGCGTTTCGCGTGGCAAACTGGTCGAAGCCTCCCAACTCAAGGCCCTGGCCCAGGAAATCTACGACCTCCCCGAACCTCGACCCCAGATTATTCCAGAATCCCAGTGGGACAAGTGGTACATCGCCGCCGCCCTTGTGGGCCTGCTCTCCATCTTCTGGATCGGAAGAAAGCTCAACGGCACCTTCTAACGCCCCCTTCCCCGGCGGCATCCGGCAGGGAGGCCGGATCAAATCCCCGCCTTACTCTCCTTGAAGAGCTGTCGCGCCTCTTTCAAATCACGCCGGATCTGCTCCCTCAACTCTTCCTGGCTCTTGAACTTCTTCTCTGGCCGCAACCGCAACCCGAAACAGACCTCCACCCCGGTCTCGTAGAGATCACCCTCGAAATCCAGGAGGTGCACCTCCAGAAGACGCCGTTCCCCGTTCACAGTGGGCCTCACCCCCAGGTTCGCCACCCCCCGGTGCGTTTCCTTGCCCTCTCCAATGGTGGCGGTGACCACATAGACCCCGTCAGGTGGCAACTGCTCGTCGCCCAGCATGATGTTGGCAGTAGGCGTCCCCAGTTTACGGCCCAACTGTTCGCCACGCACCACTGTCCCCATCACGGTGTATGATCGGCCCAGCATCTCCGAAGCTGCTTGCAGGTTTCCATCGCGCAACACCTGGCGCAAACGCGTGCTGCTGATCCGTTCTCCCTTCAACATGACCGCCGGCACGGCAGTCACCTCTACCCCGTGGGGCTCGCCCAGTCCCCGCAGGAGGTCCATCGTTCCCCGCCGCTCCCGTCCGAATTTCCAGTCCTCACCTGCCACCACCTGCCGCAGGGCCGCCACCGAAAAAAGGCGTTCCCCAAATTCCTCCGCCGACTGGCGCGCCATTGTCTCGTCAAAGCGCAATACCAGCAACACCGTCACCCCGAAAGATGCCAGGAGACGCTCCTTGTGTTCCCACGACACCAGAATCCGCCGGGGGGCCTGCCCGGGGGCCAATATCTGGATGGGATGCGGCTCAAAGGTCAGCACTCCTGCCACGCCCCCGCTCCTGCGTGCACCTTCCACTGCCATTCCGATCACTGCCTGATGCCCCAGATGCACACCATCAAACACTCCCATGGCGAGGTGCAGAGGTCCCTGGACCTCCTCCAAATCAGCAATGGTCGAAAACCGTTTCACGCCCCATCTGGAAACTCTTTCAAGCTCCCCGCATCAACGAAATCTCTGCCAGACTCACCATCGAATCGATCAACTCCTGGGCCTCCGTGTTCTTCAGGGTCTCCACCTTCACCGCCCGATCGAGCGTAAATTCCCCCGACCGTGTGCGCCGCAGCGACGAGAGATGGCCGCCACACCCCAGTGTGGACCCGATATCGTGCGCATAGCTCCGGACATAGAATCCCTTTGAACAGTTCACCGTGAAGTCGATCTCGGGAATTGCAATCCGGGTCAGTTCATAGGCAGTCACGTAGACAGGCCGGGGATCCCGCTTCACTTCCTTCCCCTTGCGGGCGAGCTTGTAGAGAGGCACGCCATCCTTCTTGATCGCGGAGACCATGGGCGGGATCTGTTCGAATTCGCCCGAGTATTGCTCGAATGCAGACCGAACCTCGTCCTCGCCCACTCCCGTCACCTCCCGCTCCTCGATTACTTCTCCTTCCGCATCCTGTGTGCTGGTGGTCGACCCCAACGTGATGGTGCCCACATACTCCTTGTCCTCACTCATGAGAAGATCCTGGATCTTGGTGGCACGACCCACCACCAGCATCAGAAGCCCTGTCGCCATCGGATCCAGGGTTCCGCAGTGGCCAATCTTCCTGATGCCCATGGATCGTCGCGCAATGGCAACCACGTCGTGGGAGGTCATCCCGGGATCCTTATCCACCAGGAGCACTCCGCTTGGTACAATGTTCGGTTTGTTCATTCGTTCAGGGGAGGGAGAGTTGCCTGCGCCACCCGCAGGAGTCGTGCGACCGCATCTTCCAGTGGCCCGCGCGCGCGCGCCCCGGCCGCCAGGGCATGCCCCCCGCCGCCAAACTGCGCACAAATGTCACACACGTTGACGGAGGGATCCTTGGAACGCAGCGAGAGCCGTACTTTCCCATCCGCCATCTCCTCCACAAAGGCACAGACGAGAACTCCTCGGATCGCGCGCAGGACGTCGATCAGCCCTTCACTGTCTCCTGCCTGCATTCCCACCCGTTCCTTTGTTTCGTGAGACAGTGTCCACCACGCAATCCTGCCATCGTCGGTTAACTGCATGGTCTCAAGGAGCGCCCGCAGCAGTTCCACTCTCCGATATGGATAATCGTGGTAAAGACGTGCAGTCAGGGCCGCGACATCAAGGCCCCGGCCCACCAGGTCAGCCGCCATCCGGTGCGTACGCACCGTCGTGTTGGAATACTGGAATGATCCCGTGTCCGTCGAGAGAGCAACATAGAGTGCATCACGCGCCACATCCGGAAGGGGCCACTCGAGTTCCTGGATAAGACCGTAGAGAATCTCCCCCGTGGCAGCTGCCCTGGAATCGATGAACAGGTGATCGCCATATTCTTCATTCGAGATGTGGTGGTCGATGTTAACCCAGAGCTTCCCCTCTCCCAGCACCTCAAGGCACCCCGCGCCAAGACGCTCCCGGTTTGCGGTGTCGAGCGCGATGACCACCTCGGTCTCTACGGGTTCGGACGGACGCTCGATACCCTCCACACCGTTCAGGAAAAGCAGGTTGTCCGGCACTCCATCCTCGTTGAGCGCAAGGACCGATTTGCCCAACGCTTCCAATACGACTTTGAGCGCCACCTCCGACCCGATCGCATCACCATCGGGACGGGCATGACTCAGGAGCACGAAGTGCTCGTGTGCGGAGACAATCTCGGAAAGCCCGGCTACTGTGATCGGTTGACCCATGGACGGTTGGAACGTTCAGCGGGAAGGGCGCGGATTGTCTACATCACCCGCAGGATCGCAAGCAAAAGTAGGCCTTTATGAAGGAGTCGCACCGGGGACCGGAAACCCACGATTCCAGACCTTCCGGCAAACGGGTTACCAGCCTGGTGATCCGGTCGATTCCATCCCCTATCTCTCGACTCGAATCCGCAGAGTCATGCGCGGGACGCCATCCTCCAGCCGGCGGTGAACCCGGATTCCCCGCAGAATACGCAGCTTATCGATCCACCCCCTCAGAAGATCGGGTTCGAACTCCGGGGACAGACCGGAGAACGGATCCTCCAAATTCAGCTCTTGCGGTCCGGGATCACCTCCCTCCAGCCCCAACCGGGGATCCAGGGACGCATCTTCTTCCCGATCCCGCTCCTTCTCCACCCTCTCCAGCAATTCCTCCTCTTCAGCCTTCCCTTCCTCTTCCCGCAACTTGTTGCCCCGGTCCCGCCGCTCCCCGGGGGCTGGCTCCGCCTGCAAAGCACCCTCCCCCTGTTGTTCATCTTCTTCAATCTCCTCCGCGGCGGCCCGGTTCTCTTCATAAACTTCGAGCCATGTCTCACAGAAGTCCCAGAGCTGGTCGGCATGCACATCGATCCAGAGTCCGGCTTCCTCTTCGCCTTCCTTCTCCCGCAGTGAGGCTTCGTAAAGATTCTCTGAAAGCGTTTTCGAACTACCCACGATGTACAACTCATCGCTTACCGAAACGCTGGGCAGGAAATCATCGGTTGCAAAGGGCATGGGGAAGAAATAGGTGCGCAGATCATTCTTCTCCGCCGTCATGGTACTCGGGAAAGGAATGGGCTGATCGAGCGACTCCGCAAGAATTCCAAAGAGATTCGTCAGGGCACTCTCCCAGGTGTCCCACGACTCCGAAAGCGCCTGGCGCCTGACCACCGGCTTCAGCCAGGCCACACGTGGAATTCGCCCCTTCTGCACCACTTCCTCTTCCACTCCCACCGCAGGAATCATCTCACCCCTCAGATCCATTACGAAAGCTCCCTCTTCGCCAAAGGCCTTGGAAAAGTGTTCGCCATAACCTCTCCGAAGATCGCTCAATCCCTTACTCAAGTCGCGACCCCAGCGCTGGTATTGCTCACCCTCCCCGGCTCCCCCCGCCTCTTCGATCAGGAACGCCATCACCTCCTCACCGATCAACCTGACCAGGCGCATCCCGGCATCGACCTGCTCGTGACCGTGCCGGACATGGTCAGCGTTCATCTTCCAGTGGGCCCGGACGAATGGAACATTCTCCAGCGCCGCAAAGGCCCCGGAGAACTTGAGGGGAGTCTTGAGATCCAGTCCCGCTCCCAGCCATCCTCCACGGGTTTCCAGACGAATCTCCTCACCTGCCAGGAGCACCCCGGAATATTCGCTGGCTTCACCCGTTCCCCGGGCCTGCCAGTGACTGTTGAACTCCGTGAGTGCCTCCACCATCTGCGCTCCCCTTTCCAACTTACCGCCCTTGATCCCCTCCAGGGCTCCTTCGAAGAAAGGCAGGTAGGATACCCCGGCCTGACCCGCCCCAATCAGCTCCTTGCTCGTCCAGCTCAGCGAAGCGATCTCCTCGACCCCGAACTGCTCGAAAAACCTGAAGCCCGTCGATTTCGCCAGGGAGCTCTCGATGTCTTCGGACAACTCGATCGATTCCGGGCCATTCCCGGCCGCCAGCACAAGGTAGTCGCCAACCTCCGCACAGACTACTGTCACGCTCCACTCCGCGATCTGCTCTAACATCTTTTCCCACACCCGGAGATCGAATCCGCTCGGAACTTCGTCCTCCTCGATCTCCTCCAGGGCACCAATCCGGATCTCGAACCCGGTCCACTTCACCCCCGATTTTTCGAATGCAACCGACTTCGCCGAACCCACCTCCCCCGTGGACGGGGTCAGGACATCCCGCAACCACTTCAACAGCTCCGCTCTCCTTTTCCCGTCACTTACCCTCCCTCCCGTATAGAGGGCCACCCGCGGAAATCCTCCTGCTTTCCCCAGCTGATCCTCGAACCACTTGCTCAGATTCTCCACCATTTCCTGCTCCAGTTCCACGCCATCATCCAGGAACAGCTCCATGTTCCCGGCAGACAGTCCCTCCGCAAGTGTCCTGCCGAAGGCCCGGGATATCCAGGCATGCATCCCCATCATCGTCTCCCAGCCCCATGTCATTCCACGGCCAGCCAGAAAAACCTCCTCGCCAAACAAATCGGACGCGCCGCGAATCCCTTCGTCCAGGAATTTGTCGATCTCCTCCGGAAACTCGGATCCCTCCAACAGGTTTCCGAGGAACTTCTGCCCTTCTTCCGACACCCCGGAGGCCTCCAGCCACTTCCAGACGTCCATCAGCCTGCGGAGGTCCATGTAGTAGTCCGTATCGGCGGGCAACTTCGAAGCGAATCCCGCATGGGCCACTGTCCACAAATCCGCCGGTGAAGCAGGCTCGTCTTCCACCACCTTCGGTTCCGGGGCGGAATCGGATTGCTTTGGCGGGGGGGTAAGATCTTCCGACGGCACGGAGGCTGGCGGCGACGTCGGTTTCCCGTCAATCACCTCGGACGATCTGCCCGGAATCGTTCCGCCGGCCTCTTCAGGCAGCTGGGAAGGTTGCTCCTTGGGCAGCTCCTGGCTCGCGGCGTTTTTCTCCTCACATCCCAACCAGCCCAGACAGAGCACACCCGCAAGGGCCAGGTGGCGGATTGTCCGGGGATTCCGCGTGATTCTCATGCCTCCCTCTACCCCTTCCACCGGAGTGCGACAACAGAAACCGCCGTATCGTCAACCCGAAGTCCGTGGAGGATGAGGGGCCCCCAGGAACCGGGCTACTGTTCCGGCGTCTCTTCCAGACCTTCGCCTTGAGCCCGCCCTTCCGTGGCTTCCTCGATCCCCAGGCGTTCGGCGCGAAGATACGCGGTCCGGGCTTCCTTCTCTTTTCCCATTTCAGTCAGGCACTTCCCGAATTCGAGATGTCCATGGCCAAAATCCGGCCATGCCCGCAAGAGCTGCAAATAGGAGATCTCGGCAAGCTCCAGGTTTCCCTGCTCACGGTAAAACTGGGCGAGATAGTAAAGGGCCACCGCATTCTCAGGCTGGTAGTTCAAAACGCTGCGACAACGAACCGCCGCTTTCTCGGTGACCATCCCGTGGTGGTGTGCGCTGGAGATCTGGTAGGCGCTGTGAATCCAGAGATCCCGGCTGTTGCTGTCGATGGCATCTCCCATCAACTCTTCAAACAATTCGGCGATCTCCGGAGCCAGGCGCCCCACCGAATCAACGAAGGCATCCGCAATTTCATAAACGCTGAACCGGCCCAGGATTCCCTTGCCGGAGGCAAGCACCCTGTCGCTGAACAGAAGATTTCGCATCCGCGTATGAATCAGATTGTAGGCCGCATCAGAAAGAAAGATACGGAAGTGCTGGCCTCCCCGGGAGTGCGATTCAATCCGTTTTGCCAGGTTGATCGCGTAGCCCTGCATCTCATATCCGGTTCCCTGCTGCCTTGCCCAGACCGTCCCGAAATTAATCCCGACCGCAATTTCGGATGCTGCCGAGCGTCGTTCTATCCGCTCCCGGTTCACCGGGGATGCAATCCAGGAGGCCTTGAGCGTCAGGCCCAGGGTGGCGAGCAGGTATACATCGTTTGAGGGTTTGGCCGTATGCATGAAGAAGACCACCTGGTCACCCAGCACAACATAATCGTAATCCCGGCCCCGTTCATATTTTCCCCGCAGGTAATCCTCGAAAAAATGCTCGCACTGGACACGCACCACCTTGTGGAACGATTCGACGTAATCCGCATACTCCTTGAGCCCCAGCACACTGGCAAAGGCAGATGAATCCACCAGGTCCACGAACATGATTGCCGTGTCCAGGGGGCCTTCCCAAGGCGGCGTGCTATCCACTGAGTCACTCACAGCATCCCGGATTCACCTTCACGAATTGACGGTAATTCTCTCACTCGATTTCAGCCGGGTCAGGAACATAAGCACCCTCTCCCGGGGTGGCGCCACCCGATTCGTTCTCCTTCTCGTCACCAATAACCTTGTCCGTTTCCAGCGATCCGGGACCCACGCCCCCCCCTCTGCTCGTTGTGGAGGGCTTCTCACAGCTCACCGAAAGAATGGAAAACGCACACATCACCAGCATGCACCGGAACAGAAAAAAGAATGAATTGGTCATCATTAAATAGGTGGCTTGGTGGTTATCCTGAGCTGATTATTCCCATCATCCCAACTGGATGACGAGGCAAATCAGTCAAGGCCATCGGATGTCAACATTACAAACGGAAAACCAGGGTCCCGTTTTCATAATTATCACAAATCCAACGCAATATTGTCACGACGCAACGGGCAGAAGCGACTTTCCATCTCTGTCCATGGCAACGGAAAACCCGGCAGGATTGACGATAACTGCCACCCAGAGTGTTTCCCTGTGATCTCAGCCCGCCAGCAGCGGCAGTCGTGCGGGCAGGAACACTCCGAAAATCACTCCGGCCGCCTACTCCTCTTCTTCCTGGGGTGCCTTCGGCAACTCCGCCACCTCGTCGAGCAGGTTGACGATATCCACCCCCCGCACCACCGAGTCATCGCTGAGGAAACGCAGAACGGGCGTGTTCTTCAACACCACCCGCTTCATCACCCGGCCCTGAATGGATCCATGCTCTCGATTAAGCCGTGAGATCACCTTCCCTTCGTGCCCGCCCAGCACTCCTATAAAAACCTTCGCATCCTTCAGGTCCTGCGAAACCTCCACCGCATTCACTGTCACCAGTGATCCGTCCCATTCGAAATCACGCTGCAGGACACCACTGATCTCACGCTTCAGCAGCTCGTTTACCCTGTCAGTACGCCGCGACATGGATCTCCCGAATGATAAATTACCAATGCCCTCAATGTAGCCGGAGCGCTACAGGGTCTGATCGATCTTCTCCAGTTCGTAGCATTCGATTACGTCGCCGACTTCGTACTCGTTGAACTCCCCGAGCCGGATTCCACACTCGATGCCCTGTTTGACGTCCTCCACATCATCCTGGATCCGCCGCAGGGTGGACATCTTCCCGTCAAATACGGGTGTCCCTTCCCGCAACACACGTGCATGCGCCGTCCGGGTCACCTTGCCGTCCGAGACCAGGCAGCCCGCTGCCCGTCCCCGCTTGACCTTGAAAACCTGCTTCACCTCGGCATGCCCGAGAATCTTCTCCCGCAGCTCCGGTTCCAGCAGTCCCAACATGGCATCCTTCACCTGATCGATGAGCTCGTAGACAATCGAATAAAGCTTTATCTGCACACCCTCACGCTTGGCAGCCTTCACCGCGTTGCTCTCCACCTTCACGTTGAACCCCAGCACCACCCCGTCCGAACTGCTGGCCAGCAGGATGTCGGATTCGCTGATCGATCCCGCCGCCGCATGGATGAAATTGACCTCCACCTTGTCGGACTCCACATCGCCAATCGCTCCCTTGATTGCCTCCACCGATCCCTGTACGTCACATTTCAGGATCAACTTGAGCTCCACCTTCTGGCCTCCTTCGACCAGAGCCAGCATATCTTCCATGCGGCTCTTCTTGGGACGTTCCAGACGATCCTGCCGGCGCTCAAGCTGTCGCTCGTCACTCAGCTTCTTGGCCGCCCTTTCGTTCTCCATGGCCACCAGTTCATCCCCAACGTTGGGCAGTTCGGCAAATCCAAGCACTTCCACCGGGATGGCTGGCCCGGCCTCCTCCACCTGCTCGTTCCGATCGTTGAGGAGTGACTTCACCTTGCCCGCATAGGGACCGCAGATAAACGGGGTGCCCACTTCAAGAGTTCCCGTTTCCACTATCACGGTGGCGGTTGGCCCCTTCCCGGGCTGCACCTTGGCCTCGATCACGGCAGCGCGCGCATTCGCTCCGGGATTCGCCTTCAGCTCCAGCACCTCAGCCTGCAATGCCATTAACTCGGCCAGTTCGTCCATTCCCTGGCCGGTGATGGCCGAGACTTCCACCGTCTCCGTTTTGCCCCCCAGATCGGTTGACATGAGATCCTGCTCCATGAGCTGGGTCTTCACCTTCATGGGGTCGGCACCCGCCACATCGCACTTGTTGATCGCTACAATAATGGTCTTGTCCGCTGCCTTGGCATGACTGATCGCCTCCCTGGTCTGCGGCATAATTCCGTCGTCGGCCGCCACCACCAGCACCACGATGTCAGTGACGTCCGCGCCCCGGGCCCGCATCTCAGTGAAAATCGCGTGCCCCGGTGTATCGATAAAGGTAATCGGGCGCCCTTCATGCTCCACCCGGTAGGCCCCGATGTGCTGCGTGATCCCGCCGGCTTCCCCGTCCACGACCTTCGACTTGCGGACATAGTCCAGAAGCGAGGTCTTGCCGTGATCAACGTGTCCCATGAAGGTGATGATGGGTGCCCGCAGTTCGAGCTTTTCGGCAGGCTCATGTTCCTCCGGCTCGGGCTCCTCGATGACTTCCTCCACCTTGTGGACTCCACCACCCTTCTCGCGCTTCTCGCGCTCAAAGACAAAACCGTGCTGCTCGCAGACCTTTTCCGCCACTTCCGGCTCGATGGCCTGATTAGGCGCCACGAACACCTCCAACTGGATGAGATCCTTCATGATCTCAAACGGTTTCAGCCCCATCATCTCTGCAAGCACGCTCACGATGATGGGCGGTTTGATGCTGATGGTGTTTCCTTCAACCACTCCGCTTTGCTCCTCCGCCTCGCCCTCCTCCGAAGACCCCCCGCTCACGACGAAGTCCGGATCCTGGACCTCATCCGTAAGCTTCGAAATACTCGGGAGCTGTTTCTTTCCGGATTTCTCGGTTTTTCGAACCGCCGCCGCCTTCTTCTGCTCATCCTCATCGATGATGTCGAGCGCCTCGTCCTTCTTATCCTGGACGGTCTTCTGCTCGGCAGCCTTAGCCCGTTGCCGTTCACGACGCGACGGTTTGTTCTGTTCGTCGACCAGGTCGAGAACTTCCTTCTTTTTGTCGCTGTCGCCCTTGTCCGGCATGGTGACCTTCTAACCCTCTCTAACGTGCCGTGATTACGAATCCTCGGCAGCGGATGCAGATTCCTTGTTCTCTTCTTCCTCCGCGGCAGGCTCTTCCTCCGCGGCAGGCTCTTCCTCCGCGGCAGGCTCTTCCTCCGCGGCAGGCTCTTCCTCCGGCTCCTTGACTACAGCCTGTTCGGCTGGTTTTCCGCTGATGGATTGCGCCTGGTCGAGAATCTTCTGGGCTTCCTCTTCTGTAGATTCCAGCGACTGGGCAATGTAGTCCACCGGCATCTGCAGCACCATGTCCGAAGACACGCCCCCGGCACGGTAAAGCTTGTCGGCGGTCTGCGGATCCACTCCCAGTTCCTCCGCCAGTCCCATGGCGGCATCGGTCACCCGCGCCTCAAACTGCTCGTGCTGGCTCTCGTCCTTGCGGACCTGGACGTCCCAGTTCACCAGCTTGGAAGTGAGTCGCGCATTCTGTCCCCGGCGACCAATCGCCTTGCTCAAATCTTCCTCATCCACGGTCACATTGATCACCTTGTTCTCCTGGTCCAGGGTGATGGACCGGATCAGCGCCGGTTTGAGAGCGTCGGTCACGAAGGGTTCCGGTTCGTCACTCCAGCGGATGATGTCCACCTTCTCGTTGTTGAGTTCGCGCACGATATTCTTCACCCGCGCTCCACGCAGGCCGACGCAGGCACCGACCGGATCCACCTTCTCATCATTGCTGAAAACTGCCACCTTGGTCCGGTAGCCGGCCTCCCGCGCGATCCCGCGGATTTCCACCGTTTGATCCGAAATCTCGCTCACCTCCGCCTCAAAGAGCCGTCGCACGAAATTCGGGTGACTGCGGGAGAGAATAATTTCCGGACCCCGGAACTCGTTGTCCACGGAGACCACATACGCCCGGATACGATCTCCGATGTTGTAGTCCTCGGTCGACACTCGCTCCCGCGACGGCATGCGGGCTTCGAACTTTCCGAGGTCGACCATGACATCGTTCTTTTCAAAGCGCCTTACCGCTCCACTCACGATGTCGCCGGCGCGATCCTTGAACTCGTCATAGATCATCTCCTTCTCGGCCTGGCGCAACCGCTGCATCATGGTCTGCTTGGCAGTCTGCACCGCAATACGCCCGAAATTCTTGGGCGTCACGTTGAACTCGAGGGGATCATTCAGCTGGACCTCCGGATTCTTCCGGCTGGCAAGGGAGATCGGAACCTCGTTGAACTTGTCCTGGTGGTCATCATCGGCCACCACCCGGAGGGTCGCAAAAATCCGGGTCTCCCCCTGCTTGGTATCCACCTCCGCCCGGAGTTCTTCAATATCCTCCGCGCCCGGAACCATGCGCCGGTATGCCGACAAGAAGGCATTCTCAAGAGCCTCGACCACCTTCTCGCGCTCGATGCTCTTTTCCTTTTCGTAGAATTCTATGAGGGCGACGAGGTCGTTCGTCATGATCTTCTGATCGTTCTGGTCTGGGGACGCAAAAGAGCGGGTCGTGGGAACCCACTCTTCGAAAGCGTCCAGAGTTGTTCTGTTGCGGTCGCTATAGGCCTGCTCCCCCCATGAATCAAGACAAAAGACGGGCCCGGCCATTCGCTCCATCCGGCCCATGCGAACCCTTGGACTCGCTGGGTTCACCCTCCCCGGCACCTTGCCTGCCGGTCCTTACTTGATCAATTTCCGCCAGCGCAAACCGCGTAGTTCGGCCGTCGTCTGCCACGTCGCCAGCCCCAACGGGGCACACTTCTCGATGTCCCCGAATCGCAGGCCCAACTTCCGGCCCTTGGTATTCACATCCACCAACTCCTTCCCGTCGATCCACGCCTTCAGACTGTCCTTCCGGATCTCCAGCCGGATCTTATACCACTGTTTGTCCTTGAAGGCCTGATAACTGGCGGTCTCGTTCTCAGAAGCGTCCATGCCGTCGATACTGGAGAATCCAACCACCCCTCCACCCCAACCGCCGCAGATGAAGGTCACACAGGTCTTGGCATCCCGCACCGGGAGCGTCAGGCCACAGAAAAAATCCACCCCGGATGTCCGCCGGGCCGCCACTTCAATCTCGTAAGGGGCCTGCGGGAGATCCGCTCCGCTGAACACCACCCCGGTCAGTTCCGCCCCCTCCCCGATGGCAAGGGTCCCACCCTTCCACGTCGTATCTCCTTCACCGCCAAAGTTCAGCGCCTTCCAGGATCCCATCCCTTCCTTCGCTGGTGCCAGTGAAATCCACTTTGCTTCCTTGTCACCACCCTCCTTGCCTTCACCGGGTTTATCCGCTCCTGCCATCATCATTCCGGCCAGTAACACCAGGATTATCCAAACTCGCGCCTTCATCGTCTCTCAACTATTCACCCTGTGCGCGAACCGGGCAAGCCAAGAGAGTGCCCCCGCCCTCGCAACGCTTCTTCGTGATAAACACCCACCAAGCTGCCCCCTGAACATTGAATCCTGACGCAGGTCCATCCTCCTGAACACTGCTTGAGCACCCTGATCCACCCCTCCGAACCCGGGGGCAGTTCTACGTCCGCCTCCTCAGAAGCCAACCCACGGGACGCTCTGCATCTCACGAATGAGAAAAAGTACGGAGACTGGGACTCGAACCCAGGACCAATTGGTTAAAAGCCAACTGCTCTACCAACTGAGCTATCTCCGCTTTTGGTTGCTCGTTTGGGGGGCGGCGGGAGATAACGGTCCCGTAGGCGTCCTGACAAGGGAATTCTTGCTCACGAAGACGAGAATCCGGGGATTGGAGTGGAACCGGAGCGGCTTTGCCGAGGTCGCTACCCCAACAACGCCATCACCAGCCCGCTCCGGATCTTGGGCTGAAACCAGGTCGACTTCGGGGGCATGATGCGGTTCTGGCGGCAAACCTCGATGAACTGGTCGATGGTGACCGGGGCAAGGGTCACGGCGAGGTCGTGGCGGCCAGCATCGACCTCGGACCTGAGGTAGGCGGCATCCCGGTTGCCCCCCACGAAGGTGAGTTCCCTGGCACGGGGATCCTTGATCCCGAGCACGTCGGCAAAGAGATGCCTCTGCAGGATGTCGGAATCGATGGACTGGGCTGCGTTGGAAGCATCGAAGGCCGACTCCCGCGGCACCAGCTTGAGCCACGCGCCCTCAAGGTAGAGGCCAATCTCATGGATTTTCTTCGGTTGATACCCGGAGAGTTCGAGGCTCTCGATCTCAAAGGTCTTCTGCAGGGCCTCTTCCAGGTGCACCCGTGTGATTCCCGGAGCGGTCACGAGACGGTTGTAGGGCGCCAGGCCCATTGTGTGAGCCGGGAAGAACACCGTGAGAAACTCTCCGGTTCCCCGCATGGCGGCGGCTGCGCTCCGGTGGTTGCCGTCCGCCACGTAGGCGTGCGGTTCGACCGCCAGGACCTCGCGCAGACAGGCGATCTCGTCCACCGCGGTGACGAGCCAGATGCGATGCGCGCTGCCATCATCGTGATCGATGGCTTCAAAGTCACAGGGTCGACCGTCCGCGTAATCCAGCAGGGTGTTGAGCAGCTTATTCTCCACGTCGTCCACCGAAAGGTTGACCGTTCCGATGATGGCCCCGGTGGCCTCGATCAGATCAGCGCGGCCCCGGGCCTTCTCCTCACGGATTCCCTCGTTGCGGATGATCACGCCACCGGGGGTGGCTTCGGTGCGAATGTCATCGGTGGGCACCATCCCGCCGAGTCCGATCTGGCGCACCCCGGGGCGGGCAGGATCGACAATCTCATACAGGAAGAGGGCCTCCTCCACCACCTCCGTGGACGCGCTCTCGACCAGTCCGGCCATCTCCCGGGTGCCCATTGCGAGGGCCCTGGATGAACCGTCCGGCAGCATCTCTTCCGCCCGCGGAACATTGCAGTGGGGCATGGTCACGCGCAATACACTCTCCGGCTGCACCTGAAGGAGCTCCCATATTTCACGGTCACTCTGGAATTCGTCGTAATTCGGGCTGCAAAGACGCTGGGCGGCTCCCGAGTCCACGGGAACCAGGGCACGGCGGATCGGGTTGACAGTGACCATCGGCTCAGTAAGGGCCGCGACCCTGCGGAGCACACCGGAGAGGGTCAATTCTTTCTTCCCGGCAGATCCGATGACCAGGAGTCAACAGGAGCAGACCCTGCCGCCGGGGAGTATGTAGCACTCGCTCCCTCTCCGGTCCTCTCTGATGGAGGCAGGTGCGAATCCCCGTCCGCAGTTTCTTCCCCCCTGAGAATCTCACCGGGCCACCCTGCCTTGATGAAGAGCACTGTGATCCGCTCCTCCTTCCGGAAACACCCGGCCCACTCCGATCTCCTTAGCCACCAGCCATTGCTCTTGTGATGATCGCATTACGGCACTCTGCCCCATATGGGGTAAACAGATCAGGCGAGAGCTGCCGGAAAATGCCAACAAATCCCTATTTTCTCGTGTCAAAACCGAGAGATAGGGCCCCACCCGCAGAAGTAACTTTCCGAAATTCCTGATATAAATCCCTACTCGTCGACGTTTAAGAGCTAGAACAATTTTTCAGAGTGAACGGCCACTGGGAGACTTTTATGGGTTTTTGTCTCCTGCGGCCGTTCACCTTTTTCTGGAAGGAGATTCCTTCGCCTTGTATTTCTTTCCACGTTCATGAAGCTCCTCCTCCTAGCCCTTGGCGCCAGCCTGACTCTCTCCACTGAAGCCCAGACCGACGACGAGTCGGGGAAACCCGCTCCCGCCACGCAGTCAGACAACACCAGGCCGCTCCCCCGGGCCAAGGAGGAGATCCCGGAAAAGACCTCTCCTGCCCTCGACGGAACCAGCAAGCTCGAAGCCAGTCTCGCAAAGCGCCGCGCCCGCATCGCGGAAGCACGCAAGAAGGCCCGCGCCAGGTCCCTCGCAAAACGGAACGAAAAAAAGCCATCGGCTGCAAAGCTCGTTCTTCCTGCCGAGAGTGCCCCCGGGGAAAAACTGCCCGGCACATGGATCCTGCAGAGCGAAAGCCTCGGCAAGTCGCTCACCGAGCAGTTTCAGAAGGCCGCAGGTGAAGGCGCCACCTTCAAACTTGGCAAACTGAGCGGTGATTACATCGCCGAGATCGATCCAGGGGCCAGCAAGATTACGATTCACTGGAAGGAGTGGAAAATGGAGAGCGTGACCAGGAGGGCGGGTCTGGATCTCGCGGTCAATCTGGAGGTGACTGTCAAGGGCACCCAGGAGTACAAAATCGTGCAACTCACCAGTGGAAAGAAGCCGGAGAGCCGGAAACTGCTGGTGGAACTGGTCAAGGATGACACCACCTCGGAGAGTTTCTTCCAGGGCTCCAGGATGCGGTCCAGGGTGGATCTGCCCAAACTACGTAGTGGACACTGGGCCATTCATGAAGGGCTCCTCTATCTCCAGGGCTCTCTGCAGAAAGAGGCCTGGAAGTTCGACCGGAAATCGGCTGAGTAGCTTTCCCCGTCACTCTCTCCGTCTCCATCCGGAAGGACGGTGGAATCCGTTCGTGTCAACAGCTTCCGAACCTTGGGAAGATCGGAGGGCAGATGCTCGAATGACTTTTCCCCATTCCCGATGCCCTACAGCAACTGCGTCTGCGCCAGGAGGCGGTAAGTCCCCCCTGCCGCAATCAGTTCGTCGTGACTACCGGATTCCACGATCTTGCCATCCTGCAGGACATAAATTCGATCAGCGTGCTGCACGGTGCCAAGACGGTGCGCAATGATCAGGCTGGTCCGGCCCTTCATCAGTTCATCAAGGGCTTCCTGCACGAGGCGCTCGCTCTCCGAGTCAAGGGAGCTGGTGGCTTCGTCCAGCAGGAGGATCTTCGGATCGGCAAGAATGGCACGGGCAATCGCAATGCGCTGGCGCTGACCGCCGCTCAACTTCACCCCGCGCGGCCCGACCGTGGTCTCGTAGCCTTCGGGAAACTCGCGGATGAACTCATGGGCATGGGCCTTGCGGGCGGCCTCTTCGATTTCCTCCCGGGTGGCCTCCAGGTTCCCATATCCGATATTCTCCCCAACCGATCCACCAAAGAGCAGAACGTCCTGCGGGACGAGAGCTATCGCTCCGCGCAAGGTCGCAAGGGGAAGCTCGCTACCAGGATCACCATCGATGAGGAGAGCCCCGTCCTGTGGATCGTAGAAGCGCAGGAGCAGTGAGAAGAGGGTGGATTTACCCGCTCCACTCTGTCCCACGAAAGCGACGCGCTCACCGCTCTCGGCCCGGAAGGAAACCCCGTCGAGAACTGTTCTCTCGGGACGCGAGGGATAGGCAAAGCTCAGGTTCTGTGCCTCCACCGCACCCAGAATTTCAAAAGGCGATTCCTCGCCACCCGTTGCCTCAGGCTCTTCGCCCAGGATTTCACGCAGTCGCTCGGTGGCGCCGTTGGCTTTCTGGATCTGGCTCACGATCTCGGGAAAGGCGCCCAGGGACGCCCCCACGAAAACGCTGAAGAGAATGAAAGCCGTGAACTCGAAGGGGGTGATCTCACCAAGGGCCAGCATGCGGGCCCCGAACCAGGCCACCACCGAGATGCTGCCGAAGAGGACGAAAATGATGAAGGAGATGAAGAGCGCGCGCACCTTCGCGCCCCGGATGATCACCGTGAGATAGTCGTCGAGAACCGATCGATAGCGATCCTCTTCATGGGCCTCGTTGCCGTATGCCTTCAACTCCGCAATACCCTGTGTGCTCTCTTCCAGAACCACCCCACTGGCCGCCAGACTGTCCTGGGCACCGCGTGAATAGGCGCGCACGCGCCGCCCGAAGATTGCCACTGCCGGGATAATCACCGGGATCATGGCCAGCATGAAGAGGGCAAGCTTCCAACTCATGATGAAGATGAAGATCAGGCCTCCCAGCAGGATAACTGACTGCCTTGCAAGCTGGGGGACGGTGGTGAGAAGGGTTTCCCGCAACACCGCGAGGTCGGCCGAGACGCAATTACTCAACTCGCCCGCGCGATGCCTCTGAAAGAACTCCACCGGCAGGTGCACAAGTCGCGCAAAGACATCGCAGCGGATGTCGTTAAGGGCGCTCTCGCCCACCTTGATAAAACCACGGACCCGCCAGTAAACAATGATGGCCTGCGCTGCCAGAATGACAAGGAGCGTGAGAACCGTCCTGTTGATGCTGTCAGCAACTCCCTCTTTGTCGATCGTGCCAGTCGACTTCAATGCCTCCACAAGGGATCCGATCGGGCTGCCGATGAGCTTGCTGAGATAATAGGGAAAAGCAAGGGAGAGCCCCGCCGTGACAAAAAGTGCGACGACGGAAGGAAGGAAGATCGCCCGATAGCGATTGAGGTATCCGTAGAAGGAGAGTGCGGACACGCGCTTGCGACGACGTTCCTTCTCTGAGGTTCCCTCCGGCGGCATGCGCGGATGGGACACCATGGCAAGCGGAGTAGCAAGTCTCCGGGCCGACTCAATCTTCCCCGATGCTCAAGATCAGTTGCCACTTCTGGCCACCGGAATCAGGGACATCAGGTTCATGTGGAAAGGCCCGGACAGGCGTTCCTCCCGCCCCTCGCCATCCCCTAGGGCCCCAGCATCACGCGCAACCGGTAGAACATGTGCGAACCGGTCGGCTGATCGATTTCGTACTCGATGGTTTCCACGCCCTCGCTCAATGAACGAACAAGCCCTACCCGGGTCAGACCGGTCACCGCAGTGTAATTCGCACTCTCCAGATCGTTCGTGCCCTGGATCTCCCAGCTCAGTCCGCGCGCCGCCGCATCGAGGCGAATCCGCACCGTGAAGCGGATCTTGCCCGGTTGCCCTTCGATCGAGAAAGGACGCAGCGGTTCATCCACTGCGGAAGGATCGAGAGCCGCCAGGTACTCCACCCCATTGGGCCAGTTGTCCGACTCCGAATCGACATCCGGGGCCGTCCCATCCGTCACACCAAATCCGGTCAACCAGTCATCGAAGCGCTGGAGAGGCGTCTTGAGGGCATCGTCGAACCCCGGCTGGATAATGGCCTGGATGGCGGCTGCACTAGCGCTGATGCGACTCATGTATGTCCGGCTCTCATCCAGATCGTTGGCGGCTGTGACCAGGGTCCATTCGTCACAGGCGCCATTGTCTTCACCCAGATAAAACCCCGCCCCGTCAAACATGGCCGCAAAGAATTCGGACTCGTCTCCACAGATCGAGTTGGTGTCGTAATGGGAATCCGCGGCGTAGAGAATCCCGGCCAACCTCCACCTGCCAGCCCGCCTGATGAAGGCCGCTCCGCCAGAATCACCAAAAGCCGCCTGACATTCATCGCTACCTGCCACATCGTCGAAGTCGGTCACCATCATGGGCCCCTTCACTCCCGCATCGCTAAACCCGTCAATCGTGTTCGTTCCCCAGCGCACCCGGTTGTCACCAGGACCCCAGCGCCATCCCCGCGTCTGACTCAATCTGGTCACTTCCGCCCCTCGTGGCTTCCCCCGGCCCATCATGACAACCTGTCTTCCGGCCTCGTTGGAACTGGTGTAAAGCGGCGCGTAGGCCGGGAATTCACCATAGACTTCGAAGATACGCAGATCCGTCCCGGGCACGTCCCTGGAACCATTCCCATTGTTGAAGTCGGGGTTAATGTAATAGACCCGGTCTCCGGTCTCCCCGGAGAACCAGGATTTCTGGACAAAGGTGGTCGACCCCTTCCCGATGTGGATCGCGGTAATGAAGTGCCGGGGCGAGATCATCGTTCCGAGAAACTCCTTATACTCTCCTTGGAAACGCCATCCGGAACCGGCCAGCGATCCGGTCGGTGCTGTCTCCCGATTGTGCTGCGGATCACCCGTGTCAAAAAAGATGATGGCCTGCAGGGCCGGAGTGCTCAGCAGAAGAACAATCCCGAGGAGGAGGGGAACCGGAAAATCTCTGGAAAACATCGTGATCAGAACTGAAAAACCACCCTTGGCAGGCTAATGGTCCGGCACCCCCCAGACCCCTTTACCATAGCGCCAATTTCCTTTTTCGCCATGTGCAATCCTGGAAGATTCACCGGGGATATTCCCCGCCGGACAACCCCACTCTAACTGGCAACCCGTTCCACTCCCGCCCGCGCGGCTGCGCGGGCCTCCAGATCCGCTTCCAGCAGGGCCTCCAGGGAGGGAGAGTTCACCGCCACGTGGTCGGTCATGACTTCTTCCACCAGACCCCAGATACGGGGGAAGGAAATCGCGCCGTTGAGAAAGGCCTCCACCGCCACCTCGTTGGCGGCATTCATCACGGCCGGCAGGGTCCCACAGCACTTCCCCGCCTCCCGGGCAAGACGCAGGGCAGGGAAGACATCCTCCCGCGGTTCCTCGAAATCAAGCCGCGCCAGGGTCGCAAAATCGAGGGGTTCGAGTGAGTGCTGCACGCGTTTCGGCCAGGTCACGGCATACTGGATCGGAAAACACATGTCGGTGGTGCTCACCTGCGCCAGCACGCTGCCATCCACGAATTCAACCATGGAGTGCACGATACTCTGCGGATGAACCACCACCTCAACCCGATCCATTTCAACACCGAAGAGCCAACGTGCCTCGATCATCTCCAACCCCTTGTTGAAGAGCGTGGCGGAGTCAATAGTGATCTTGGGACCCATCTTCCAGGTGGGATGGTTGAGGGCCTGTTCCGGGGTCACATCCGCGAGGCTCTCTGCGCTCGCCGTCCGGAAAGGCCCTCCCGAGGCCGTCAGGAGCAGCCGCCGCACCGCCTCCGCTCCACCCGTATTACCCTCCAGGCACTGAAAAATCGCGTTGTGTTCGCTGTCAACCGGCAGGACCCGGACCCCGGACCGCTCGGCGGCCGCCATCACGATCTCACCAGCCATGACCAGGATCTCCTTGCTTGCCACCGCGAGGTCCTTGCCCGATTCGATGGCATCAAGGGCGGGCTGCAAACCTTCCGTGCCCACGATCGAGACCAGCACCATGTCCGCCTCGGGCAGGCGGGCCAGTTCCCGCAGTCCTTCCGTTCCGGCATGAACCACACTGCCCGCCGGGGCGGAATCGGCCACCGTCTCGCGCAGGCTCTCGTCCGCAATGGCGAGATGCTTCACCCCGAATTCCCGGGCCTGTTCAACCAGTGCCCCGGCCTGTCGGCCAGCCGCCAGTCCCACCACTTCCATGTGCTCCGGAAGCTTCCGGGCCACCTTGAGCGCACTCGTTCCAATCGATCCCGTAGAACCGAGAATGACCACCTTCCTGGGCCGCGTCATCTGTCTTTCCGAGGAGCCGGGCATGAACTGCGGTTATCTGTTAAAGCCCTCCCAGAAGGAGGTAGAAATAGGCAACCGGCAGAGCAAAGCACAGGCTGTCTATGAGATCGAGGATTCCGCCGATTCCCGGCAGGAGCTGTCCGGAGTCCTTCACCTGGAGACTACGCTTCAGGATGGACTCGGCGAGATCACCCGCCATGGCCGCGAGAGCCAGGAGCAATCCGAGGACGGCCACATGATGGACCTCGAGCCAGTCGAGACGTGGTCCGCTTAAAGCATGAATGGCGAAGGCCCCTCCCTGCGCAAAAAAGAGGGAGCCTATATAGCCTTCCCACGATTTGGCCGGACTGATGTGCGGGATGGCCTTGTGCCTGCCGATCAGGGTTCCCACAAGGTAGGCACCCATGTCGGTGAACTTGGCCACCAGGACCACGAGGAGGACAAGCCAGAACCCGGATTCGACGGAGGACGGCAGGAGCACAAGACGGATGATGAAGCCGCCAAAGAGAATGGGGATGTAGACAAAGCCGAGAAGTGCGAGAGCAATCGCCCGCACCGAGTCGTCGCCCTCAATGGGAAAACGCAGACGCAGGACGAAGGATCCGATAGTGATCGCGATTACTCCTGCCATCTCCGGCAGAAAGTCGGCTCCCCTCAGCGAATCAGGATCATTGAGGGCCTGGGTCACCAGCATCCCCAGAAAACCCGCGCCCACGATCAAAGCCCACCGCCGACATTCCTTCCCCGGTGCCTCCCTGGTCAGGACAAGATACTCGAAGCTCCCGAGGAGAGTGAAGGCTGCCACCAGTGCCACGAGGGCCCACAGTGCACCGCTCAGGAAGATCGCCACCACAACACCCCAGAGGAGGATCGTGCTGGTGAACCGCGCCTTGAAGGATGCTACGCGGGAGGAACCCTTGCTGGGCGCGGACGCCATCGTGGAAGCCATACAACCGCGTTGATCCAACGCACGCAATGCCAAATCCCCTCTTCGCCTCTGCTCCACCTGAAAAAAAATCCGCAACCATGGACTGACACCCCTGTTTTATCCCCCAGCACGGCCAAAACCCCGTGAACTAACAGACGATATGAAGAAGACACTCCAAGCATTCTCCCTGGTCCTGGGCCTCCTCGCCACAGGATCGATCAACTCCCTTGCTGAAGAAGACAAGGGTGAGAAGAAGCCCCCCCGCGCCGAGCGTGGTGAGCGTGGTGAAGGCCAACGCCAGAGACCGTCCCGAGGCGGCGCCCGCCAGATCCCGAAGGAAATCCTCGAGAAATTCGACAAGAATGGCGACGGCAAGCTCGACGAAGACGAGCGCAAGGCAGCCATGGCAGCCCGCAAAGCCGAGTTCATCAAGAAATATGACAAGGACGGTGACGGCGAACTGAGCGAAGAAGAGCGCAAGGAAGCCATGAAGGGTCGTCGCGGCCGCGGTCGTCGTCCCGAAGGTGGTCGTCCCGAAGGTGGTCGTCCCGAAGGTCG
>DLRK01000038.1:0-4636 GCA_002501065.1 Akkermansiaceae bacterium UBA7890 | reverse complement strand
TCCCGAAGGTCGCCCCGAAGGTCGCCGTCCCGGTGGCAAGAAGCCCGGCGGCAAGAAGCCTGACGCCTGAAGCCAGACCACATCTGACAACTCCATAAATTTAAAGGCCGGGAGGATCTTCCTCCCGGCCTTTTTTTGAGTTGTGGCATGAGTGGTATGAGACCCGCCTGAGCCCTCTCCCCATTCCTCGCACCAACTGCCTTGTGCCGTGGATAATCCTCTACCGATCCTTGCCTCGGCACAAACACCTCTCTCCGACCTCTGCCCGCGCAGGACTAGCGCGCCCGCGCCTTCTGGCTGAGCAACTGGGAGACGGTCACAAATCGAAATCCCTTGGAAAGCAATCCATCCAAGGTGGCAGGCATGGCGTCCACGGTGGGGGCGTGCAGGTCGTGGGCCAGCACGATTGACCCGTTGGTGGTACGAGTAAGGATCCGATTTTTGACCACGCTCACCCCCGGTCGCTGCCAGTCACGGGGATCAACCGCCCACATGATGGTTGGGTAGCCAAACCGCTCCATGATCAGTTGGCGCTGCCGTTGGTAGATTGCGCCATAGGGCGGGCGCATGGTCCGCGGCTGCACTCCGGTCGCATTCACGATGGAGCTCCGCGTTCTCGACATCTCGGCCAGAACCTGTGCATCACTGAGGGTCTTCAGATTGCGATGCGTATAGGTGTGGTTGCCGATTTCGTGACCCTCCGCCACAATCCGCCGGGTGAGATGCGGATAGATATCCACGTTTTTCCCGATCACATAAAAAGTCGCCTTGATGTTGCGCCGCCGCAGGATGTCGAGCAGACGCGGCGTGTTGCTGGCGTGCGGACCGTCGTCAAAGGTCATCGCGATATAGGGCTGGTGTCCCAGACCGCGGGAGTGCGTGATCCCGATTGACTTGGGGAAGCGAGAGGAGAGGCTCACGCTCGGATTGCGGGCCGACGGCCAGGCGTGATAGGGCGAACGGTAGCCGTTATTGGCCAGAGTGGAGGGCTTCTTCCCCTTGGAGTCGATTGAAGTGCAGCTACTGGTAAAGGCCATCAGTACAGCCGCTGAGACAAGGATGAGAGGGCGGAGGAACATAGGCACGTGCTCGAAAGGGATGAACAAAACGGCAGCCATACTTACCGTTTTTAGCGCTTGGTGTCACGCCTTAGTTCCCTTCGCCCTCCCCTTCCCTGTCCACAAAACGCGTCAAAATAGGATGTAGAGCCTCAACGGCCTGCGGCGGCCAGAAGTCCCGGGCAGTAACAATCGCGGTATCCAGCACTCGATGTTCCGGCCAGTCCGCCTGGCCTGGAATGCGTTCGATCGCCCGCCCCACGATTCGCTGGGCTGCCGTTGCGTTGGCCTGCAGGTGACTGATCACGGCCTCCACGTTGACTTCCTCATCCTTCCAGCAATCGTAGTCCGTGACCATGCACAAGGTGGCCAGCGCGATCTCCGCTTCCCGGGCCAGTTTCGCTTCGGGCAGGTTGGTCATCCCGATCACATCGAAGCCCAGTTTACGATTCACCTCACTCTCTGCCCGGGTGGAGAAGGCCGGCCCGTCCATGTTGACATAGGTCCCGCCAAAATGAACTTCCAGATCCGGCTCCTCAAGGGCGGCTTCCTGCAGGATGCGCCGCAACGGAGCGCTCACCGGCTCTCCAAAGGAAATATGGGCCGCGATTCCCTGTCCGAAGAAAGTATGATGCTCCCGCCGACTGGTGCGGTCGAAATACTGATCGGGAATGACGAGGGCACGCGGGGCATACTGCTCCTTCAGACTGCCCACGGCGGTGATACAGATGATCCAGCGCACTCCCAGCGAGCGGAGAGCCCAGATATTGGCACGGTGATTGATTTCGTGAGGAAGGATGCAGTGTCCCCGGCCATGCCTTGGCAGAAACCAAACCTCCCGCCCGGACAGGGTGCCCCCGATGAGGGCATCTGAGGGAGATCCGAAGGGAGTCTCCACCACTCGCTCCTCACTCTGTTGAAATCCCTCCATCTCGTAGAGCCCGCTCCCTCCGATCACACCGATAGCCGTTTCCTGCCCCTCTTTGTCCTCCTGCTGCATGGCAATTCCCTACCATTGGAAAGGGGATACAGGCCAGCTGTCCCCTTCAAAAATTTCTTCAAAAGAAACAGCTGTTGCTTCACCTCCGTAAATACTGGAATAGGAGCATGTCGATTCCGCCCGGTCCCGAGCACTCCTTCCTCCGGCAGATTGACCGACCCGATCCGAACAGCCTTCATGTCAGCCTCCCCGAAGTTCTCACCCTCGGCTCCATCCAGAACGTCCGCCACCCGGCCCCTCCGGTGGATTAGGACGCCCTTCCCCATCCTTTTTCTCCTCCTCGTGTCCGGACAGCTGAGTGCCCAGAATCCCGCTCCCCGGGGACTTCCCACCTCCCCACGTGCCCATGCCGCTGCCAAACGCGTGCAAGAGGACCTGACCCGTGATCTCGCGGAGACCGGAATGCGTTACGGCAATCCGGTATTCATCCGCATCCTGAAGGAAGAGGGCGAACTCGAACTCTTCGTCCAGGAAGTGGGCGAGGAGACCTTCAGGCTCTTCCGCACCTATGACATCGTGGCCATGTCCGGTCGGCTTGGTCCCAAGGAACGAGAGGGCGACCTGCAGGCTCCCGAGGGATTCTACTATGTCCCTCCCCACCGCATGAATCCCCACAGCCGGTTTCATCTCTCCTTCAACCTCGGGTATCCCAATACCTATGACCGGGCCCACGGTCGCGACGGCAGCCATCTCATGGTGCATGGCAACCGCGTCTCAATCGGATGCTTCGCGATGACCGACCGGAAGATCGAAGAAATCTACACTCTCTGTCATGCCGCCCTGGCCAATGGTCAGAAGTTCTTTCGTGTGCACGCCTTCCCCTTCCGCATGACTGCCGGGCGCATGGAGCAGGCCCGGTCCAGCAAGTGGCACCCCTTCTGGAAGAACCTCAGGCAGGGCTACGATTTCTTCGAGAAAAACAGGTTTCCCCCCAATGTGCGGGTGACCGGGCAACGCTACCTCTTCGATTAGCAACCTAGCCCGTCTCCGGCATGAAGGTCGGCATGGTGACCCCCCGGAAGTCCCGGGCCTCCCCGCGCACCTGGGCCACGTGCATCTCGCAGTTGCGCGCGCCCCACTGATACAGCGAAGCCACCAGGCCCTCCGCGCGGGCCGGCACCAGGAAGACCGGCTGGCGGTCGGGCATGGCAGCCAACTGCGCATGGATCAGGGCGAGGGCATCGGCGTCAGAATGCATGACTCCTGGCCCGAGCATGTTGCTCCCCGGATGATCGATTGAGCAGAGAAAGCCGTCGAGCTTCCCTTCTGCGCCCTCGATTACAAGGACGCGCCACACCTTCTGCTCGTTCCTGATGAAATACTCGTAGTCCTTGCTGCGCCGGATTCCGCTGATCTCCTCCTCCAGATCCACCATCGCGGGGACATCGTCCATGACAGCCTCCCGTACGCGCTCTGCGCCGGCCGGCGTCTCGGGGCGGGGCTTGTCCACCGGCAGGCAGATATCCTGGTACAACTCCCGCGGGGAAAACCCCGCCCGCGTGTAGAGGGAATAGGAGTCGAGGTTCATGCAACTGGAAACCAGGCGCACCGGCAGGTTCCCGGCCCGGTGAATGATCTCGGCCAGCAACGCCCGCGCCACACCCCGGCCTGCGAAATCCGGATGGGCATTCATGATTCCAAGGGACACGTGCGTCTCCCGGGGATGATAGAAACAGGATCCCATCAAGCGTCCACCCTCCTCCTCCGCCACCAGGCAACACCCCGGATCGAGGGCCTCGTAGACTTCGGGGAAGACCAGGCAGCCGGAGGCATCATCCCGCTGGAAAATCGAACGGTTGAGGTTGGCTTCATACCAGGCGTTGGTTGAAACGTGGATCAACTCCGCCACTGCCATCCACTCGTCGCTGTGCAATTCCCGGATCCTCATTGGACCCGTCATAGCGCACCCAGGCGGGATGCTCCAAACCTCAAATTCCGGCGGGACCGGCAATTGAAGCCGCTACAGTCCAGATCAATGCTCCACGCGACCACCCTGCCATGCTCTCCAGCTCAGTCGAACAAGGTGTTCCGGACAAATGAGCATTAATTGATGGTCCCTGCGCCGTTAGCCGATACGGGATTCACTGTTAGACTACACACAGATGAAACTGCAGGCCACAACCCTTGTCCGAACTGCCGTCCCCAGCCTTCAACGCATTGCGACCGCGGAAGACCCCTTCGCCTCCGAGAAGGACCACAAGGCAAGTCCGACCAGGGCAGGAAAGGAGACCCGATCCCAGCTTGTCACCTCATTCGGTGACACCCCATGCTGTGACAACCGGGGCGAACAGACTCACGGATTCGTTACCAATGAAGGACCGGGAGGAGATCCCTTGGAGAAGAAGCTGCCGAGAGCCTCATTGGGCACTTCACCAAATGACAAAGATCTGGTAGGCCACGCGTAACGGGCCATGGCGAAGCCCTACCGATAGCTTCACCCTATGATAGAGATCAAACCTTGGAGAAGAAGCTGCCGAGAACCTCATTGAACGCTTCACCAAATGATAAAGATCTGATAGGCCACGCGTAACGGGCCATGGCAAACCCTAGCACCCCCCGGCACCCCCACTCCCCGGCA
>DLRK01000048.1 GCA_002501065.1 Akkermansiaceae bacterium UBA7890 | reverse complement strand
TCCCCATCTGGGGCACGGCGGACGCGGACAGACAGATTGAAGTCGAATTTGCAGGCCAGCGGCGGATCGCGGTGGCGGACAAGAGAGGACATTGGACGGCCTGGCTGGAAGCAATGAAAGAGAGCGCCAGGGGCCGGGATCTCGTGGTTCGTTGCGCAGAGCACTCCCTCACCTTCAAGAACGTGGTGGTGGGCGAAGTCTGGTTGGCGAGCGGACAATCAAACATGCAGTTCTCCCTCAAGGCCTGCGCCCGCCGACTCAAGGATGTGCAGGTGGCCATGGAGGAACAGATCCGTCACGACATCCGCCTGTTGCGCATCGGCCCGCCCGACAGCGACCGATTCAGGAAGCTCGACCGCATGAATGTCCGCTGGCAGGTCGACTCGCCCACCACCCGACCCAACCACTCCGCTGTGGCCTTCTTTTTCGCACGGAAGCTGGCCCGGGATCTCAGAGTGCCCATCGGAGTGATCGAGTCCTCGTGGGGCGGAAAGCCCATCGAGGGATTCATCCCGGAAGAGGAATTCGCTAGCGATGCCGCCTTGCGACCGATCGCCGACCTGGCCCGTGAGAACAAACTGGAAGAACTCAAACAGCTGGAAGGCGGGGTCATTGTCCGTAACACCGCGGGAATGCCCGGTCGCATCTTCAACAGCCGGATCGCTCCGGTCGCGCCCTATGCGGTGGCGGGTGCCATCTGGTATCAGGGCGAGTCAAACGCCGGAACGGGCGAGGACCCGCGCAACTACCGGATCAAGATGACAGCGCTCATCAGGGGCTGGCGCAAAGCCTTCAGGCAACCGCGAATGCCTTTCTACTTCGTCCAGCTTCCCGCCTTCCGGGATGAGGCTTTCGGCTGGGTCCGGTTGCGCGAGGAACAGCGCCTCAGTCTCACCGTCCCGCACACCGGCATGGCGGTGACCATCGATCTCCGCGACACCGACATTCATCCTGCCAACAAGATCGATGTGGGCGAACGACTGGCCCATTGGCCACTGGCCAGACAATATGGGAAGCACGAGGTCGTTCCCGGAGGTCCTCTCTTCAGGGCGGCCCGGATCGACGGGACGACCGTGCGCGTGAGCTTTGACCAGCTGGGTGGCGGTCTCATGATCGCCCGGAAGGAGGGGTTGACCCCGCCCAGGGAGACGCCCGCCACCGCCCTCGAACACTTTGAAATCGCGGGAGCAGACGGCACCTGGTATCCCGCCCAGGCCGAAATCGAGAGTCAGGAAGTGGTGATCCGTGCAAATGCGGTGCCCAAACCGATGGCAGTCCGTTACGCCTGCCGCGGAGCACCAGGAAATCCCAACCTCTACAATCGCGCCGGGCTCCCGGCCTCTCCCTTCTGCTCCCGCCTTGAGTTCCTTCCCTGGGCTCCCTCCGGAAAGAACTCCAGCCCGGAAAAATAAGTCATCGTGAAAAAAGGCCTCTTCGAACTCTGGTCTTCCCCACCTTCATCGCAGGGGTAGTCGCAGCCTCGGTCGACGCCCCGGGACGGGAACGAAGTCACGAAGACTACTTCCTCGCACCATCACGGCTGCACTTTCTCCACCACCGGGCCATGCACCTCATCATCGCGGTCAGGCCCCTGCCAGATGCAGTCCCTCTTCGAACCACTCAGCGGCCTCGACCTCACTCCCAGCAGCAAGGAGAAATGGGACGGAGGTGGTGGCGACAGTGACGCTCTCTCCTGGGTCTACCGGTAAACCCGGTTCATTCCCCTCCTACTGGGCCGTGCCGGGCAGGAAGCGGTAGTAGACCTCCAGCATCAGGGTCGTCAGGCAGGTCACGTAGTGCACATTGCCCAGGCCGTGACCCGTGTTGGCGGGAAGAGGCCAGGAACCGTCCTTGTTCTGGGCCGCCAGGGTTCCATCCCGGAAGAGTTCGTTGTATTCCTTCCAGAACTTGCCGCCGTAGTTGATCATGGCCTGGGAGGCATAGTAATGGCCGTATAGATCGGTGTCCTTGCCCTTCCAGTCGAACTTGATGTTCTTGTTGATCACCTTGCAGGCCTTGCGGGGCACGGAGTGGGCTTCCTTACCCCAGAGCTGGAAACAGAGCGCTCCGGCAGCAGAGAGAGTCGTGCCGTCACCGCGGGGACTGGGACCGGTGTAGCCGATCGCTCCACTGGCGTGCTGGTTGCTGGCGAAGGCATCCAGGCCATCCCGTGCGCACTTGGGCAGGTTGCGAAACTCGATCCCGGTATGCTTACAGGCCTTGAGAGCCTGGAGACACCAACCCATGACCGAACTATCGTTGCGGCGTTCCTCCGAAAAGCGGTAGGTCCATCCTCCGGCGGCATTCTGGCCATCGATGATGGTCTGCCCGCCCAGCTGCACGGCCTCATGGAGACCGGGCAGGTTCACTCCGAGCTGGCTGCAGAAGGTGTAGGCTTCCGCAATGGCATAGGTCGCGATGGCGTGCTCGTAGACCCACTGATTGGATTGCAGGTCACTTCCCATGCGGCCCTTGTTCTTGGTGCTCTGGTTCACGAGGTAGGTGATGGCATTGGTCACCGTTTCACCGTACTTTTCGGAGAGCGGGGTTTCGCAGTGTCCGAGATAGGCCAGAAGCGCCAGTCCGGTATAGGCGACCTTGTAGCCGCCACCCCATGATCCGTCACCCGCCTGCGTGGTCTGCAGCCAGTCGAGAGATTTCACCACCGCGGTCTCACATTCTTCACTTCCCCCGTTTTCCTTCAGGCGCTGCATGCGGTCCTGGGGCGAACAACGCTTCCGCATCACGGCCGGGATGTTACCGAAACCGCCACCGCCGCCATCTCCACCGCTTCCCCAGCCCTGACCGAAGTCATCCCCGCTGCCAAAGTCCAGATTGGGTTCTGCTTCGGTTTCCGGAACCGGCACCGCAGTGGGCGAGGGGGTGGTGGATGCGATCACCTTGGCCATCGAGGAGGAGGGCGCGGACGGCTTGCGCTGGATCTGCGGATTCACCTCCTTCTGGTCCATGGTGTCCTCCTCAGGTGCACCAGCCTGATAGGCCACGATGGTTGGCGATTTGATAAAGAGATTCGGGAGGAGAATGAACAGAAGAATGAGGACCACGAGGGCGATCGCCAGCAAGGCGATCACAATACTGGTGATTACGGAATTTCTCCGCTGCGCTTCGAGGCGTGCCTCTGCTTCAGGGCTTAGTTGGGCGTGCAGGCTCATACCGGGTCGAATTGAGGGGATTTTATGGGTTGCTCGAATCCATTCGGAAAGACAATTCCCTGATACCTTACCCCCTCCGGAAGGAAAATCCGCTCAAAAATCACCGAAAATAGGGAACCCCACCCCGCCAGACCCTACCCCGTTAGGAGGAGAGGAAGAGGAAAACCCGACTCAGTCGTATCCCACGAAGGCTGCGCTTGCTCTCGAACCTTCCCAAGGAATTGCCCCTTCCTTCCGGTTTCTTGATCGATCCCCGGTCCCCACTGTGCCCGCCACAGTTCGCCGGGGAGGCATCCCGCCTGATCAGAATCGGCCCCGACCCGGGATCACTCGGCACCAGGCTCTACATTGGGATCATCGTCCGGATCGCGGGACCAGACGATGGAGCTACCCGGTGCCTGGTCCTCCGGGGTGATGATTTCACCGGAGACCTTGATCAGATCGGGAACCCGGCGCACCTCGGTGTGACCGTCCACGAAGAGCAGCACGCCCTTCTGGTTATGGCGCGCGGCAAAAGCGCGCGGGTTGGCCTTGGGCGAACCGTTGAACTTCCGCTGGGCCTTCGAGTGCTTCTTGTCCTTGGGAAGTCCGCGCTCCAAAAAGATGACCGTGCTCACCGGCTGCTGAATGGAAGCCAGCGTCCCAGGATCCTTGTAGCCGTCCAGCGAACGCCTCTGGAGTCGGCTGTTCATTCCGATCGCAAAGTAGGGACGCTCCAGCTTTTTCTCACTCTTGAAGTAGGGAGCCCCTCCCAGGAAGGTCGGATAGCTGCCCTCGTAGAAGGCTCCCGGCGCATTGTCCTCCCCCAGCTGTGCCACCGTCCGGTATCCCATCCGGTCGGGCAGAACATTATACCACGCCTCCTCGGCTTCCTCGCTTGCCGCTACGATCCAGTCCTCGTCGCCACCCGAAATGTTGGGAATGTCCGCATTCTCCAGAGGAAGACGCCCACCATGATCACTCGTATAATCCACGAAGGCCTGCCCCAGATCCTTGATCTTCTGGGTAGCACGCGTGAGGTTCGCACTTTGAACCATGTTGGTGAAACCCTGGAAGGTGATCGCAGCCAGGACGATCACGATCGCCACAGCCACGAGCAGCTCCAACAGCGTAAAGCCTGCTGCCGCCTTTCGGGTGCACCTCCGGTTCATGGGTTTCTAGTTGTCAAAGCTCCTCTGGGTCGATGTCAGGATCACACGATTGTTCCCTGAGGCAACCTGGAGCTTCTCCATAAAATCGGATATTTTGGCCCCTGATTTCAAGAGAATTCCCCAACGAAGTTCTGTCATCATGCCCGCCTGGATCGATTCCACGCTGATAAGCTCCGTGGCATCAGCGAATTCCTCGAAGATTGGGACAAACGTCTGATCGTACTGAATATCGTTATTCACACGGATTCTGAGGTTGTGGGAGGCCCGTTTGGGGGCAAAAGCCTCCTTTTTCGAGAGGATATAGACCGCCGCCACCATCACGATGGTAGTGGCCACGGCCGTGGGATAGAGGCGCGCGCCCACCACCATGCCGGTCATCATGGAAAAGAGAATGAAGGCCAGGTCCCGGGCCTGACCAAGGTTGCGGCGGAAGCGGATCATGGCAAAGGCCGCGAACATCCCGAAGCCGATCGCCGAGGCGTTCGGATGACTGCCGACCACCAGGATGAGGATGGTGGTCACGGTTCCCACGATTACGAGGGTGTGAACATAGTCCTGCGAATAACGCGTTCCCCGATAAGTGGCCTTGTAAAGCGTCCCGATAATCAGGTTGAGCCCGAAGCTCACGGCCAGGGCGAAGAATACCTCGGGGACGGTGGGTATGGGATTACCGAAACCGAGGGCCTCTTTGACGGTCTCAAAGGTATCGATGATGGCTAGGGAGGTCATGAATGTGGTGGGAATGGATGGATGGTGTATACAGGTGAGTCATGCTGCCGACCCCTGCCTCGCCCGCGCCTTTTCAAGCTGGGCACCCAGAACGGGGTCGTGTTTTTCGAGGGACGTGCAGTACTTGCTGAAACTCCGGCGGCTCAATCCGGTCTCTCCGGCCCGCTGCCGCAGCCAGTAGGGAACCGGCCCGATGGACTTGATCTCCATGATGGAGTCTCCCTCGGGAATGATGAACCTGCTGAAGTTTTGATCGTCCGGCAGGAGCTTGGGAAACTCAGGACGGCAGCGCAGAAGATTGTCGAATGTGATCCGCAGCTTGCCGTCCGGCGAACTGAAGGCATTCCGGTCGTAACGAATCTGCATGGAGGGCGCATGTCCGGCTGACCGCATCCCGAGGACTTCGTCGATCACGATACGACCAGCTCGGCCCACCTCGCTGCGGAGCCCACGCAAAACATCGTCATTCCCAAGGCCGAATTCCTGGGCGGCCTCAATCGACATGGGCAGACGGCGCTTCACTCCCAGCCCCTGCAACTTGTGCTTCACTTCAAGGAATCCCGCCGGAGGAATCTTGGCTGTCTCCGAACCATAAATGCGGAGACGGATCTTGCGGCGACTCTTGAAGCGACGCTGCTTCTCCCAGTAACAGTCCCGCTCTGCAGTGTCGTAATACTGCGAGAGAATGGGGTAGTTCCCCGAGTTCCCGGGATTTTGATCCACTGCAAGGCGCTGCGAGATCTCATCTTTCCATTGATGATACTGCTCCGCGTTGATCAGAAATTTGTATTCGGTCCTGCTTATACTCACTACTGCCCTAAAAGGCAGGGAAAAGGGTTTGCGCCGGTCAGGGCGGACCATGCGCCGGGGGGCGGATTCGTCACAAATTAAGTTTTAGCCAATAAGGGACAGGACGACAACTCCCGATTCGCTCTCCTCTTAGTCCGTAAATCCCCTGAATGAGTCAATGGGCCTCCCCTCCCGCCCTTTGCGCACTTGGCAGAATCCAGCATTACAATCATCCGGAATCAACTGAACCTCAAGGAACCCCACCTGCTTGTTTGATGGATTTGAGCGCCTGCTAACCCCTCCGGGGGGCTTCAGGGCGCTCCTTCAGGCCTATCACCTTGTGCCTTTCTCAGAACATTTTATGCTCACATTGCCAAACCCTCCTTCTGCGACGCATTCCCGTAAAGCCCATGCCCTCCCCCTTACGTAAGTGCTGGTTCCTCCCGAGCCTCCTCCTACTGATATCCACCCCCCTTCCAGCTGCCGACATCATCTGGATCACCGAAAACACGGACCAGAACAATCCCCCGTCACCCGACGACTCCGGCTGGACGGACCTGCTCACCAGTGCCGGCCACAACGTCACCCGGCTTACCGTAACCAGCCTCGACTCCGATCCCGGCAGCCTCGACCGGATGAACGCGAGCGACCTCGTGATCGTCAGCCGGGATACGAACAGCGGCACCTATGCCACCAACGCCTCCGAGGTCACCGCGTGGAATGGGGTAGCCACACCCCTGATCCAGATGAGTGCCTACCTCGTACGCTCCAACCGCTGGAAGTGGCTCAGCAACACAGGCACTCCGATCTCCTCCAGCACGGATCTCCAGGTCCGGGATCCTGCCCATCCGATCTTCGCGGGGATCACCATGGACGACAGCAACCGGTTCGCTCTTGTCGCGAACGGAACCGTGAATGTCACGAACCAGACAAACGCCGGAAATGGGACGGTCCTTGCCTCCGACCCGGGAACCGACAATCTCTGGATCGCCTTCTGGGAGTCCGCCACGGAGTTCTATGCCGGTTCAGGGCAAACGCCATCAGCTCCGCGACTCTGGTTCGCCGGAGGGGAGAGCAGCAATAACCCCAAGGGTGGCGAGAACTTCTCTCCCACGGGTGAAGCGGTCTTTCTCAACGCCGTCAACTGGATGGCTGACGTAACGGTCGGTCCGCCCACCGTGACAAACGGCACCGCCCACGATCTCTCCACCAGAACCGCCACTGTGACGGGAGAAGTGACTGGCACCGGGGGCTCCCCTCCCAATGTGACGGTTTACTATGGCAGCAACAACGGAGGCACCGATCCGGGCGCCTGGGATGCCAGCATCGAAGCTGGCATCCAGACGGGAACCTTCTCCGCCGCCCTGACCGGACTCACCCCGGGCACCACCTACTACTACCGCTCCTATGCAAGCAATTCCGGCGGAGACGACTGGGCCGATTCAAGCACCTCATTTGCCACCACCGTCCCGCCCAGCCCCCCAACGGTGATCAACTCCCCCGCCGCCAACGTGGGCTTCACCTCCGCCGAGATCGGTGGGCAGGTCACCGCCACTGGTGGGGAAAATCCCACCGTGCTCATCTACTGGGGCGACAACAACGGCGGCACCACCCCGGGATCGTGGGACCAGTTCAACGACCTCTCCACCCAGACCGGCGCCTTCGTGGACGCCCTCGCCAACCTCACCGACGGAGTCACCTACTACTTCCGCTGCTTCGCCTCCAACTCGGGTGGCTCCGACTGGGCGCCTTCCACCGGAAGCTTCACCACCCTGACCTTCGATCTCGCATCCCTCACCAACTCCGCCGCGACCAACGTCACGGGCTTCTCAGCGCAGATCAATGGCGCCGTCACCGCCACCAGTGGTGACAGCCCGGTGGTCGAGATCCACTACGGAACCACCAACGGAGGCACGAACCCGGAATCCTGGGACAGCTCCGTGAGCATCGGCACCCAGTCGGGCTCCTTTTCCACCGTGCTCAGCTCCCTCGCCGCCAACACCACCTACTTCTTCACCGCTTCAGGAACCAACATCGCCGGACAAGGGTGGGCCACACCCTCGCTGAGCTTCACCACCCCTGGGATCTCCGACCTCGTCATCAACGAGTTCATGGCATCCAACGGGGGCGGCACTCCGGTTCCGAACCAGGTAGCCGGCGCCACTGACGACTGGATCGAGATTCACAACCGGGGCACCACCACCCTCAGCCTCGCTGGCTGGCACCTTACCGACAGCGCAGCGAGCCTGAACAAGTGGACCTTCCCCCCGGGGATCACCCTTGCGACGGGCGATTTCCTGGTGGTCTTCGCCTCCGGCAACAACGCGCCAGACGCCAATGGCAACCTGCACACCAACTTCAGTTTGAGCGCGGACGGCGAGTATGTCGCGCTGGTCCACCCCTCGCTCACCGTGGCCAGCGAGTTCGGATCCAGCAGCACGAACTACCCCTCGCAGCAATCCGACATCTCCTACGGACTGCATCCCGGCAACATGGAGCCGGTCTACTTCCAGACCCCCACCCCCAACGCCCCCAACGATGCCAACGGACAACTGCTGGTCGAGGGCATCCAGTTCAGCCACAGGCGCGGCTACTACACCTCGGCCATCAACCTCTCCCTCTCCACCAACACTCCCGGTGCCACGATCCGCTACACCCTGGACGGAACCGTGCCCACCCAATCCACCAACGGCAGCACCTACTCCAGAGCGATTCCGGTCAATGCCACCACCGTGCTGCGCGTGCGGGCCTTCAAGAGAGGCCTGCAGGCGACCAAGGTGGACACCCAGAGCTACATCTTTCCAAGCTCAGTGGGCACCCAGACCCGGCCTTCCGGTTACCCGACGGGGTGGGGAGGCGAGCCCACCGCCGACTACAACGTGGACACCCAGATCACCCAGTCGCGCCAGTATGCCGCCCGCTTTCTGGCAGGGCTGCGGGACATTCCCACTCTTTCGGTCACGGGCGAGAAGGATGACTTCTTTGGTTCGAACGGGATCTACGTCGACACCCAGGACCGCAATATCGAAGCCGCCGTCTCCGCCGAATACTTCCATCCCGACCCCGTGACCGACGGCATCAACATTGAGAACGGGTTCCAGATCGACTGCGGATGCAAGCTGCAGGGCGGTGCCAGCCGCACCCCGAGCAAGGCGATCAAGCACTCCTTCAGCCTGCGCTTCCGCGACCTCTACGGAGCCGGAAAACTCAACTACCCGGTCTTCGATGGGACCACCGTCACGACTTTCGACAGCATCCACCTGCGAGCCATGTACAACAACTCGTGGATCCACAGCAACAGCGGCCAGCGCGCCCGTGCCACCATGATCCGCGACCAGTGGGCGCGTGACTGCATGGTCGACATGGGCAATGCCGACGGTGGGCAGGGCCACTTCGTGCACTTCTACATCAACGGCATCTACTGGGGCGTCTTCAACCTCCACGAGCGCCTCGAAAACGACCACTACGCAGCCTACAACGGGCACGAGGACGGCGAAGTTCTCGGGCTGAATCCGGGCAGAATCACCTCGGAGGAGAACAGTTCCTTTAATGCCATGAAAGCGGTCGTCACGAATTCCCGCAGCCCCTGGTCCCGGATCCAGGCCGTCCTCGACGTCGACAATTACATCGACTTCGTCATCACCGAGTACTTTGGCCGCAACGCCGATTTGAAATCCAACGACAACTGGCGCGCGGCGGGCGGAGGCAGCGCCAACGCCCCCTGGCGCTTCTACTGCTGGGACACCGAGAGAATCCTCGAGGACCAGACTGCCACCAGCGCCCCCAGCAACAGCGGAGCCCTGGACGGGGCCCGCATCTTCGATGATCTCGAGGACCACCGCGAATTCCGGGTCCGCTTCGCCGATCGTGCCTACAGGCACCTCTTCCATGGCGGGGCCCTCACCAACCTTGAGAACCGCGGCCGCTTTCAGAAGTACGCCGACCAGATCGACAACGCGATCGTGTGCGAATCCGCCCGCTGGGGCGACGACCGGAGTGGAGGGGGATTCAGTGGAAACTACGCCCGCAACGAAAACTGGACTCGTGCCGTCTACGGAACTCCGGGCGGACCGGGCACGAGCCCGAGCAACGGCGTGCTGGGTTCCTGGTTCCCGACTTCAGGAACCAACCGCACCGACCGCATGATCAGCGCCTGGCGATCGAAGAGGTTTTCGGGCAGTTCCGACACCTACCTCGGGACCATCACGGCGCCTCTCTTCACCGTCAACGGAGGGAACCAGCACGGCGGCGAAATCCCCGGCGGCGGAACGCTCTCCGCCACCGTGCCCTCCGGATCGGTCTACTACACCACCGACGGGACTGATCCGCGCCTCGAAGGCGGCAACCTCGCGCCCGGGGCCATCCTCCTCTCCGGAGCGATGACCTTGCCCGCCAGCGGACTGGTCCGCATGAGGGCCCGGGTGGGCGGCGGCGATTCGTGGTCGCCGCTCAGCGAGGCCACCTTCTATCTCGAACGCCGCGCCACCGCCTCCGATCTGCGCATCACCGAGATCAATTACAATGCAGCCCGCGCCAATGCGGTGGAAGCAGAGGCCGGGGCAAGCCTGGCGATTCCCCGCCTCTTCAACGGTGGGGATTTCGAGTTCATCGAGATCTGCAATGCCAGCACCAGCGCCGTCAACCTTGATGGGGTGACGTTCACCAACGGGCTCACTTTCACCTTCCCCGTCACCAACCTTCCCGCGGGCGGATACGTGGTGGTGGTCGAGGACCTGGAAGCATTTGAAGTGCGCTACGGCACGGGCCTCCCGGTGGCGGGACAGTTTGCCGGCACCCTCGGAAACGACGGAGAACACATCGCCTTCGCGACCTGGAACGGCACCGGCATCCAGGACTTTACCTTCGACGACGAAGGAACCTGGCCGGGACGGGCCGACGGATTCGGGTCCTCGCTTGAAATCATCGACCCTGCCGGCGACTATGGCGACTCGGAGAACTGGCGTTCCAGTAGCGAATACAATGGCTCACCGGGCGCTCCCGGAGCCGGCCGCGACGGTCGCATCGTCGTCAACGAGGTCCTCACCAACACCGACCTCCCCGCCATCGATCGCATCGAACTCCACAACACCACCGGGGCCTCGATCCCGGTGACCAACTGGTACCTCTCCGATGCCAATACCAACTACCGGAAGTTCCGTATTTCCTCCGGCAGCATTCCCGCCGGGGGCTACCTGGATTGGGACGAGAACGACTTCAACGCCAACCAGAACCTCGCCCTTTCTTCCTATTCCGGCACCATTGCAACCGCTCCCACCACAGTCTCCGATGCTGCCCACGGCCTGTCCACGGGAGACGTCATCACGATCTCGGGATACGGCGGAATCGGGGCCTACAACAACACTTTCGAGGTAACGGTCCCCAACGCCGACAGCTTCACCATTCCGGTTCCCTTCCTTGACAATCACGGCACCAGGGGAACTTACACCAGCGGCGAACCCTTCGCGCTTTCCTCGCAGGGTGATGACGTCTGGTTGCTCGAGGCGGACGGTGCGGGCAAGTTGCTCAAGTTTGTTGACGTCGTCGAATTCGCGGCCGCACGCAGCAGTGAGACGCTGGGGCGCTGGCCCGACGGTGCAGGAACCGGCACCCTCGTCAGCATGACCGTCAACACCCTCGGATCCGCCAATGCCGCCGCCCGGGTTGGCCCGGTGGTCATTTCAGAAGTGATGTACCATCCAACTGCGGCCCCGGAGAACAGCTACGAATATGTCGAAATCCGCAATTCCGGCTCCCTCTCCGAAAGTCTCGCCAACTGGAGACTGCGGGGCGGAGTTGATTTCGATTTCACCACTGCCCACTCACTCTCCGCAGGAGAAATCCTCCTGGTGGTGGGCTTTGATCCGGTGGCGGACCCGGTGAGCACAAGTCACTTTCGTTCCCACTACGGGATCGACGCCGGGGTGCTCCTCCTCGGCCCATGGACCGATGGTCCCCTGCGCAATGACCTCGGCACCGTGCGCCTGCAGCGACCCGACAACCCTCTCCCGACTGATCCGGCCTTCTACCCGCAGGTCACCGAGGACGAAGTGCAGTATCTCGCCATCGCTCCCTGGCCCACCGGTCCGGCCGGCGGGGGGCAGTCCCTGCAACGGCTCAATTCCTCCCTGTTCGGCAACTTCCCCACCTCCTGGGGGGGAAGGGAGCCCTCTCCCGGTACCGGCGCC
>DLRK01000157.1 GCA_002501065.1 Akkermansiaceae bacterium UBA7890 | reverse complement strand
GGAAGGCTATGCCGCACAGAACAGCGCAGTCCTCATCATCGGCCTCGGTGGCGCGGAGTCGGTGGATTGGGCGCGGGTGAGCTGGCCCTCGGGCAAGACCAGCGAAATCGCCGGATCCATCGCCGCCGAAAGAGAATTAATCGTTCGCGAACGCCCGGAGTAACCTGCGGCGACCAAGGTCACCCGGAGAGCAGACTTGCATCGCCAATTTCCCTGCTTAGCTTCCCAGACCCCCCGATGACCAGCCGTCTTGCCATAGCACTCGCATGGGCCGCCCTCCCCTCCCTCCTGGCTGAACCCATCATCTCGGAGTTCATGGCCTCCAATAGCGGGATCCTGATGGACGGAGACGGCAACTATCCCGATTGGATCGAGATTCATAATCCGGACGCCGCCGAGGTCGATCTGGCGGAATGGGGTTTGCGTGACAACATGGAAACCTGGCGCTTTCCGGCGGGAACCTTCCTTCCCGGCGGGGGCTATCTCGTGGTCTTCGCCTCCGGCCAGGCCATCGAAAATCATGTCGATGGAGCGGGTCATCTGCACACCACCTTCAAGCTCGATGCCTCCGGTGAGCCGTTGACCCTGCTGCGTCCTGATGACTCGGTGGCTTTCGAATATGCCATCGTTCCCTCTCAGCGCGAAGATGTGGGATACGGGTTGCTGACTCAGCTGGAATCGCTGGTAGCACCCGATTCCAGCGCGCGTCACTGGGTCCCCGACGCCACTCTATCGCCCAACTGGATTCAGCCTGGCTTCAACGATGTCACCTGGACCACCGGCCGGGCGGCAGTGGGCTACAACACTTCGCCGGGCCCGGTTCTCGGGGGCGGATCAGGATTCCATACCGCTTACCTGGTTGAAGCGGGAGTGCCCGGCAACCAATCCTACAGCGGATCGCTCGGAATGGACTTTGTAGTCCTCCAGGATGTCCGGGTCACCGATTTGGGTGTCTTTGATGACGGTTCCGACGGACTGAACCGCACCATCACGGCCCAGCTCTGGAGTCGCAATGGGGACGACGCAGGATCGGTGCTCGCGCTCGAGAGCTTCACCGGGGCCAATCCCGGAACACTGGAGGGAGGAACCCTCTTCAAGCCACTGGTTGCGCCTCTCATACTCGCGCCGGGAGACTATACCATGGTGGCCTACGGTTACGGCTCGGGTGAAAGGAACGGAAATCAGGGGGTTTCCGCGCTTGACGGACTCGATATCGATACGGGCGGCGGCCTCATCCAGTTCGTGGGGAATTCGCGCTTTGGCGACGCCGGAAGTTTTCCCTCCAGTGAGGACGGCGGTCCCTCCAATCGATACGCGGCGGGTACCTTCAAATACAGCCCCCATGAGGCCAATGACATCGAGACCGATGTCGAAGCCTCCATGCTCAACAACAATTCGAGCATCGTGGTGCGCGTGCCCTTCGACGTGGCTGATCCGTCCGCCGTCGACACCCTCCAACTTGGAATGGGCTACGACGACGGGTTTGCCGCCTGGATCAACGGCGTGCCGATTGCCAACCGCAATGCCCCGGGCGTGCCCGTCTGGAATTCGGCCGCCACGGCGGAAGGAAATGCCACCGAATTGTTCCCGGCTGCTCTGCCTCCTGGCACGCTCATGACGACTGGCAATATCCTGGCGGTGCAGGGCTTCAACGTGATCGCGGATGACGGCGATTTTGTTGCCTCCCCGCAGCTTTTCGGAATCAGCCACGATGTGTCCTCGGCCCGATACTTCACCACCCCCACCCCGGGCGCTCCCAATGACCCCGCCGGCATCGCCGCCTTTGTGGCTGACACCAAGTTCAGCGTGGATCGCGGATTTTACAGGACGCCGTTTTCGGTCGCCATCACTTCCAGCACGTCGAACGTAACGATCCGCTACACCACCGACGGCTCCACTCCCACCGAGACCCACGGAACGGTCTACACCGCACCCATCAACATCAGCACCACCACCATCTTGCGGGCGGTCGCCTTCAAGGCCGGTTTTCAACCCACCAACGTAGACACCCACAGCTACCTCTTTCTCGATGCGGTCGCCACCCAGGGCAATCCGGCCGGCTATCCCGCAAGTTGGGGAGTAGCCGCGGACTACGCCATGGATCAAAATCCTGCCGATTATGCCCGGGCGGCGGGCAACCGTTCTTTCACGCCACGTGAAGCCCAGGCCGCCATTGTCTCTTCCCTGCAAGCCATTCCCACCATCTCGATCGTGACCGATCGCGGCCATCTCTTTGATTCCGGATCGGGCATCTATCTCAATCCCTCCGGTCGCGGATCCCAGTGGGAGCGGCCGGTTTCCGTGGAGATCATCGGGGAGGACGGACAGGGGCGCTACCAGACCAATGCCGGACTGCGCATCATGGGCTACACTTCCCGGAATCTCAATGCCACACCCAAACTCAACATGAGGCTCCTCTTCAAGAAGGAATACGGTGATGCCCGGATGCAGCACCCCATTCTCGGGGACGAAGGACCGGACGAGTTCAACACCATCGCCCTCCGGGGCAACATCCGCGATGCCTGGCTCACGGAATACCAGGGCTTCGGTTCCGCCTTCTATATTGGCGACGAGTGGTGCAAGCGCGCGCAATTCGACATGGGGCAACCGGCGGTAAGGGGAACCTTCGCCCATGTCTACCTCAACGGAATCTACTGGGGATTCTACAATCCCACCGAGCGACCGGACGACTCCTTCGCGGAAACATACCTCGGGGGTGACAAGAGCGAATATGACGTGGTGAAGTTCTGCTGTCCGGATCGTTCCACCGCAGGGACCATCACGATGTGGAACCGACTGCGCAGCGAGGCCAATGCAGGACTCGGCACCACTGCGGCTTATCAACGTATTCAGGGGAATAATCCGGACGGCTCTCCCAACCGGGCCTATCCCGTCCTCATCGACATCGACAACTTCATCGACTACGTGATCAACGGCCACTACCACGCTCAGGTGGACTGGCCTGGCAACTACTACGTCATCCGTGACCAGGTTCGCGGACGCACGGATGGCTTCAAGTTCCTCACCTGGGACAACGATATTCCCTTCGCGGGGGGGGATCCCAACGGCGGAAACAAGGTGCAGACCTCCCCGGGTCACAACTGGTGGACCGAATCGCCGGGCGAGATCGAAATCCCGCTCCGAGCCAATGACGAATACCGCATGCGTTTTGCCGATCGCGTCTACAAGCACTATCACCACGGCGGAGCCATGACGCTGGCCAACAACCTCGCGCGCTGGAATATGCTGGCCGCCATCGCCCGGCCCGCTCTCTTTGCCGAGTCGGCCCGCTGGGGCGATGCCAAGGGGTCCGGTCTCCGCACCGTGCAGGATCACTGGGATGCGCAGAACGCCAGGATGACGAACACCTACTTTCCTGACCGACAGGCCGTGGTCTTCAGCCAGATGCGCAGCCATAACCTCTATCCCGACCTCGACGCCCCGGAGTTCAACCGGCATGGAGGAGTGGTCCTGCCCGGTTTCAATGTGCGCTTCGCAGCCGATGCTACGGTCTACTACACCGCCGCCGGCTCCGATCCCCGACTGCCCGGAGGCGCCATCAATCCCACTGCCGCCAGCGCCTCCAGCGGAGCCAATGCCGTGACGCTGCTGCCCGCCGGTGCTCCGGTTCGCGCCCTCGTGCCCACCGATGAGTCGGTAGACTCCACCTGGCGCACCCCCTCCTTCGACGATTCCAACTGGCAGGCGGGAACTACCGGGGTGGGATATGAGGACAGCAACGGCTACCAGGACGAGATCTCTCTCGATTTGCACACGGAGATGTTCACCAGGCACGCCACCGCCTACCTGCGCATCCCCTTTGCTGGTGCCGATCCGGGTGATCTCCTGACCCTCACCTTGCGCATGAAGTACGACGACGGCTTTATTGCCTATCTCAACGGTGTCCAGGTCGCTTCCCGCAATCCTCCTTCGACTGCCCCGGCCTGGAACTCCGGAGCCGGCGGATCACACTCGGACTCCCTCGCTGTTCAGTTCGAAGAGATCGACCTCACGGCGCACAAGGAACTTCTCTCTCCCACGGGCAACCTTCTCGCCATTCACGGACTCAACTTCGGTTCGGGAAGCTCCGACTTCCTCATCGTCCCGGAAATCGAAGCCACCACCCTGAGCGGGGGCGACTCCCTCTCCCTGAGCACGACCAGCCATATCCGGGCGCGGGCCTTCGACGGTTCCGAATGGTCGGCCCTCAACGAGGCCACCTTCATCGTCGGGGTGGCGCCCAACGCCGCGACCCTGGCAGTGAGCGAACTGATGTACAACCCGGCGGTCACTGACCCGGCGGGTGAATTCATCGAGGTGATGAACATTTCCTCCGTCGATGGCCTCGATCTCACCGGAGTCCACTTCAACGACGGAATCACCTTCACCTTCCCACTCGCTTACACCCTGGCCCCGGGGGAGCGGGCTGTCCTCGTGCGCGATTCCGCCGCCTTCGCGGCGGTTCATCCCGGGGTGCCCATTGCGGGGATCTTCGAAGGAGCGTTCAACAATGGAGGCGAACTGGTGGCAATCTCGGATTCCCTTGGAAACGAGATCCTGGCTTTCACCTACGGCAACGACCTTCCCTGGCCAGACCATGCAGACGGAGGAGGGTCGAGCCTTGTTCTCATCGCACCAAAGTCAGCACCCGATCACGGCATGCCACAGAATTGGCGCGCCAGCACCGCTCCCGGTGGAACGCCGGGTGGCACGGACGCCGTTTCCTACCATGGGGGCGATCTCCTGACCTACGCTCTGGCGGAACCCGCGTCCCTCGATTTCTCCACCGGGAATCTCTCCGCGCCACTTGCGCCGGGCGCCGATGACGTGGAAGTTGTTCCCCAGTGGAGCGCCGACCTTGTCAACTGGAACGAAGACCATTTTGATTACCTCGGTGGTGAGCCCCGGCAGTGGCGGATTCACTCCCCTCCCCTGGGAGGGCCACGCCTCTTCTTCCGACTCAAGGTGCAGGTGCGCTAGTATCGAATCAGCTCAACCCGTTCTTCAGCACGAGCGTAGGTTCCCCTCTGGCGAGAGCAGGTCAACCCCGGCTTATTGCAGCGGAGAGATCCCAGGGCGCGTCTCCCTGGAATCGTGCAAAGCCGGGACGAGTCACCAGGATGATACGCCCTGGTGCTGCTCCTCCCGGACGGGCAGTTCAAAGAAGGACCATCAAACCATATGGGCGACGGGATTCAGTCGGTCACTTCGATGTCGTCAAGGGAGAGTCCGCTGAAAGCGTCCTGGCTGCTGTCGCTGGTGAAGGTCCATTCGATGAGAATGGTTTCGCCGATCGCTTCCGGAACAACCGGAATATTGAGGGTGATCCAGTCGATATCAATCGGGGCCATGTCAATCTGGGTCTCCGCGCCCAGTTGAACCTGATCGCTGGCCCGTAGAAAACGGATCGTGGCGAAGTCCCCGAAACCGTCCGCATCGCGGTAGGCCTTAAATGCCAGGGTGGCACTGGCCAGAGCGCTGAGATCGATGGCCGGAGAACGGAGTGAAATGTCGGAGTCGGCACCGTAGTCCCCCAGGTTCGTGCACCAGGCATTGGTCGAGCCCCCGACTCCGGTGATCGGGCCGGTGCTGCCGACTGGGGTGCCTAGTTGCCAGTCGGTGTTACCAATCGCGTCGTTAACGACCGTGGTCCAGGCGCCCACCCCCGACTCGAGGTCATCGGAGAAGGCCACCACGGGTGGCGCGTCATACTCTTCGATAACGAAATAACGGGCGGGGTCGGCCGGACGCGGAATGGTCAGGATGTTCTCGGGCGGGCTGGCCGCTATGGCCGTGTGATTACCAAAGACGGGCCACTCGGAGGGAGCAGCCGGCTCCGCTCCGGGAGGAATGGGAGCCGAGGGATTGGTCACGCTCAGCAGGTTATAGAGCTTCCCGGCCTGACTGTCCCAGCGAAAGGCCAGTGTGTCGTTGGGAGCATTCGAGACCCGGAAGGGGAATCTCGATGACTTGTTGAAGCTCGCCACCCCGTTGTTCATCACGGCCAGGACCTGCTCCTCGGTGAGGGCCACCCGGAACAGTCCGACATCGTCGATGAGTCCGTTCCAGAAGAAGTTGTTGCCGTCGTCCTGGCCCGCGCCGATATGAATGTCGCGCTCGGAATTGGCGGAGACACCCAGGATCTGGTTGATCACTTCCACCCCATCGACAAACATCTTCCGCCTGGTCTCAAGCGCCTCATAGGTGACGGCCACGTGGACCCAGGTATTGAGGGGCACCGGGCCGTCATTAATGGCATTCCATTGCCCGGAAGGTCCGTTGTTGCCAGCCCAGTAACTCCAGTTGCCGCTCGGATCGTTGTAGATGATGGGGCCATTCACCGAATCGGAGTCCTCGCGGGAGGTAAAGGGTGAATTGAATCCGGAGTTGCTGGTAGAATTGGCCCAGAGTGCGATGGTGAAGCTCTCCGCTCCCGCTGGCGCTTTTTCTCCCGGGTTGAGTGCCGCATCATAGAGCACATCGATATGACCGTTGTCCGGAAAAGAGGCTGCGGTTCCGGTGGCGGCATTGGCGCCGGGTTGCCCGAAATCAACCGTTCCTCCGACCACGGCGCCGTCGAAGCCATTCCCGGTGGCATCGGAGGCATCGGTATCGAGAGGCCAGTGCGCGATGAGAGGATTGCTGAACTCAACCCGCGCCACGATGGGAACAATCAAACTGGGAACGATGGGATCGTTGGACTCGATCGTGAGATCAGCAACGAAGGAGCCTTCCTGGCCATTGGAGTTGAAGGTGAGATCGACATCGATCATCCCGCCACCGGCGATACTGGTGAAGGCCCCGAGTGAGAAGTTGCCCGCATCTGGCCCGCTCAGGGTAATGCCGGAGATATCAAGCTGGCTGATCCCGGGGTTTTCGATCGAGATCTGCACAACCTGAGCTCCGGCTCCCGAAGTCAGGGTCTCAAAGTCGATTGCAGCAGGTCCGGATACGAAAGGATCGCGAAAGGTCATGCGCACCGTGACGGTCTTGTTGGGTTCCAGAGGATCGTCACTAGCGATGTCGAAGGTGGCCTCGAACATCCCCGCGGCGCCGAGGGGATCAAAGGAGCACTCAAGGGTTGCCGCCGCATCCGGTCCGATGGGCCCGGGAACGGTGACCACACTGAAATTGGCGGCATCAGGCCCCCCAATGACAGGGATTCCGGTAATGTTCAGGTCCTGCGTTTCCCCAATATTGTCAATGGGAATGCTGAAGGAGCCGTCGACCCCGTCGAAGGTCAGATTATAGGAGCCACGAGTGCTGAGATTGGGATCTGCCACGCCGCCCCCTATTCCGTTGTTCATCACGGACGCAATCTCGACCTGGTTCAGGGCCACATCCCAGAGGCCTACATCGTCGATGAGTCCGTTCCAGTAGAAGTTGAGTCCGTTATCCTGGCCCGAGCCGATGTGGATGTCACGCTGGGCATTGGCCGAGACTCCGAGGTTGGCGGTGAGCACCTCGGATCCATCGATGAACATCTTGCGGGTAAGGGTGGCTGAGTCATAGGTGACCGCCACGTGCTGCCATGTATTGAGGGGCACGGCGGGGCCGTTGATGGCATTCCATTGCCCCGAAGGTCCGTTGTTGCCGGCCCAATAACTCCAGTTGCCTGCATTGTTGTTGTAGATGATCGGGCCGTTGACATTGGCTCCATTGTCCTCCCGGGCGGTGAAGGGTGAGTTGAAGCCCCCGTTGTTCGAGGAGTTTGCCCACAGGGCGATGGTAAAGCTGCCGGCACCGTCCACACCCTGTGTTCCCGGATTGAGCGCCGCATCGAAAAGGACGTCTATGTGACCGTTGTCCGGAAAGGCCGCGGCATCGCCGGTGGCAGCATTGGCTCCGGGTTGTCCGAAATTGACCGTTCCTCCAACCACGACCCCATCGTGCCCGTTTCCAGTGGCATCGGCGGCGTCGTTGTCGAGCGGCCAGTGCGCCAGGAGGTCAGCGCGCACGGAGGCCAGCTGGAAGGCGACTGCACAAAAGGTAAAGAGAGCGAAAGAACGTAGGCTCATGATCTATGGGAGTGGTTTCGGGCTGGAGGGAAAACTTGCAGAGAGGAGGCGAAAAAAACCGGCAAACCCAGGGGAGTGGGTCTACCGGTCTTCTGAATTCCGTGACGCCTGCGGTTTATCGGCGGCGGCGCAGGACGAAACCGAAGGCCGCCAAGGCGATGAGGCCCGTGCTGCTGGGCTCAGGGACGCTGTTGATCATGACATTCTGGATCTGAGCTGCGCTCAGGGCCTCGTCATACATGACCACGTCGTCGATTTGCCCATTCCAGTAGAAGTCGCGTCCGTCGTCCCGACCGGATCCGATGTGAATATCGCGCAGGACGTTGGCGGAGACCCCGATGTTCGCGGTGAGCACCTCGATGCCATCGATATACATGTTACGAGTCTGCGTCGACGAATCATAAGTAACCGCCACGTGTTGCCAGGTGTTGAGAGGCACAGCTGGACCATTGATGGCATTCCATTGCCCGGAAGGTCCGTTGTTGCCGGCCCAGTAACTCCAGTTGCCACCGTTGTTATTGTAAATAATCGGACCATTCACGGACGCTCCGTTGTCCTCGCGTGCTGTGAAGGGCGAATTGAAGCCCCCGTTATTCGAGGAGTTTGCCCAGAGCGCGATGGTGAAGCTGCCCGAGCCATTGGGTGCCTGGGTTCCGGGATTCAGCGCAGCAGCGTAAGGCACGTCGATGTGACCCTGATCCGGGAAACTTGCAGAGAACCCCGTGGCCGCATTGGCACCCGCTTGACCGAAGTTGACCGTGCCCCCTACCACCGATCCGTTGTGGCCGTTTCCGGAGGCATCATTGGCGTCATTATCGAGAGGCCACCAGGCAATCACCCCTGCACCAGCGGGAAGGGAAGCAGCGAGAGCGGTCGCGAAAAGAGCGCAAGAGATCGTTAGGCCTTTCATCTCAATGAATTCTTAGGGAAATCCCGGAGTTCGCAAGCGTGAAGAGACTATTGTTTCCTCTAGCGCCGGGACGCGACAGGTCAGGGCGCCGCCACCACCCGCAAGCGCACAAATCCCCGTAATCCGGAGGGTATGCGCCACGAAACGGTCTCCCCTCCCTCGCCATCCGGAAGCCGGTCAAGGAGGATGAGAGCTTCAGAGTCCCAGACCATCAAGTCGCTCGACCACTCGACCGTGAGATCCGCATTGTCAGCGCCCAGGCGGTGACGGTAGCTGAAGGTCACTCCGGCCGGGGAGTTCTCGAATGCGGGGCCGCTCGCCAAAGCGTAGGCGATCAAGTCTCCCCCGGCGAACGCGAGGTGATCGCTGCCGCCCGGGTTGCCACCCGGCAACGCACTCGATCTCCAACTCAAGGGGACGTCGGGATCTGTTCCCGCCTCCGGTCGCCTGAGGACAATGCTGCAGCCCCCGCCATCGGCGGCAGATGGCCATGGCTCCACGTCAAGATAGCTGAAGTTGATCGCAGTGCTCCCCGAAGCGTCGTCAATCTTGATGCGCTCACCGCCGTTGGAGAGCGCGCTGCCATTGGCGAAGACACCGGCCACCGGCAACCCGGTCCCGTAAACGGCGGCAAAGGTGATCAGGTCACGTACGACCAGCACCCGGGCGCCCGGAGCAAGGGAGGTCACCGCACCCCCGGTGAAATCGAACTCCACCCCGGCACTGAACCTCACGTTGGTGAGGTCAAGGGTAGCCACCTCGCTGATGTTGATCAACTCGATGAACTCGGCCGCCTCCACCACCGGGTGATACATGATCTCGGAAACCGCGAGATAGAGCTGCACATCGCTGGGGAGAGGGGTCAGCACGGTCCGGGCAACCTGGCGTCCGGTGTCGTCAATGAGCACAAGAGTCTCTCCGAAGTTCGAGAGGTGACCGGCGTAGTTGCCGAGCACGATCCGGGATTCGCCCCCCGTGGGACTGGAGGGGCGCCTGCGGAAGGAGATCACGTCGGGGCTCAGGAAAACCTTGCCGCGCTCGGGGTCGGCACCGGCAGCCGGAATCACAGCACCCGGCGGGAAGGTGAAGGCAATGCCACCATCGATTCGCCAACCACTGAGATCGACTGCATAATCGTTGGCATTGGTGATCTCTATGTATTCGTGGTCCTGATCACCGCTGGCGGGGTTGAAGTCGATCACTCCAAATTCAACCACTGCATTTGAGGGCTCAGGATAGGGAACGAGTCCGGTTCCGGGTGGTCCGTAGGTTCGGAAAAGGGCGGTGCGCCGATTGGGTAGAGAGGTGTTGAGAACATTCGAAACCGTGCCGCTGAGGGATCTGATTCCCTGGGGCGACCATAGCTGAAAGTCACGGGCAGCATCCGCCGAAATCTCGTTATCCCACCCGTTGATGAGATTCTCAAACCATCCATTTCCGCTCCGGTCCACCCGAAGGTAATGATCGGCGAGGTTGCGCAAGCGCCGCATGTATATTTCCCGGGTGATGGGATTGTCCAGAATAGCCGCGTGCATGTGATTCTGCCAGGTCGGGTTGGGATTGCCGTTAACCAGTTCCTGCGTGTGCCTCGCGTCGCCGTAGAGCGGACTGGCCCAGTTCTCGTGAGAACTCGTGGTGCCAGAGGGCAATCCCGCGTCCCCGTCCCAGGGGAATCGGAACCACTCCTGGCGATGCGGATCGCGGTAGAGATAGTAGTTCTTGGTGAGTTGATCGTGATTAAAGGGAACCGCCATTGCAGCCATCACGTTGATGTAGTTGGGAAGGTTCACCTCATCGGCGACATAGGCGAAGCGATTCGGATTGGAGATATTGATGCTGGCAGTAAAATCACGGAGATCGGTGTAGGGGTCATCACGATTGAGAACCTTGCGATAAAGACTGGTGTTGACGGTGGGTGAAAGAGTGGCGGGGACATTGATCGCCTTGTACATCGGACCGCTGGCATCAAAACCGTGGCGACCCAGGAACTCCTCGTCGATCTGCTCCACGAACGAAAAGAGCCCGAAGTCTGCTCCGTTTTGGCGAATCCACATGTACATCGTGGTGGGCGCAGGCGAACCGGCTTCGTTGAGGAAGGCAAAGATCGCATTCTCGCGCACGTAGCCATCGCGGTAGTGCGAGTTGACGTTGAACTCCTCCACTCTGGGGGCTCCTTCCTTCCAGAAGAAGTGCCCTCCGCGATAGAAATCGAACTTATACTTGTGCTTGGGCCAGTTGGCGGTGCTTTGCCCTCGAATGCGGCAGAAGATGTTGTCGTAAAACCGCCCGGCGAAGTAGAGGCTGGCCCGTGTCCCGGCGCGCGTATTGCTGGCACCCGTGTTCTGAACAAACCAGTGCAGAACCGGAAGCGAGGAGGTGATAGAGGGATCTGCCACCACTGTTCCGTGATACTGCGCGGATTCGGTGGGATCAGGAAAGGCGGGCGAGCGCGTGGTCTCTCTGCCTGTCGTGCTGGCGATGACGAACCAGCGCACCATGTCTCCCGCGGAGTAGGCTGTAGCCGGAATAGTGGCGCGGTAGCTGGTTTCGCCCACCTGAGTCATATGGAGGGAGAACTCGCGATCGAAATCGACGCGATAAGTGAGAGTGACGGTAGCGATCGCTCCGAGGCGGGGTTCAATCTCGGCGGTGATCACCAGTGCCTCGCTCTGAGAAGGCGAGAGCGGATGCTGGTTGACGCTGAGGATTGCTGGCGGGATCTCGGAGAGACCCGGCCCATTGGCGGCACCCGGAGTGGGTCTGAGCGAAACGGCAACGCCACCCCCGGTCGGAATCCCGAAGGCGACATCGTCGAACTGGGACGGATAGGTGGGAGCGAACTCCTGAACGATGTCGCCATCCGGCGAAACCAGGGCGAGATACTCACCCCCGCCAGCAAGTCTGAAGGAAGCATCCAGCGGGCCATTCTTCTCCGAAGCAAAGACCACGAGATAGCCGTCGCTCTCGAGAACGTGGGAAGGAAAGATCCATTTGCCGGGCTCGGCGGGATCATCGGTCAGGGACCATCCCCCCAACTCGATCGCAAAGGGGTTCGGGTTGTAGATCTCAATCCAATCTTCCCGGTCCCCTTCTCTGTCGCTGAGTCCTGTTTCGTTGTCGGCGACGAACTCGTTGAGCACTGGTGGCAGCGCTTCCACATCCACCCCTACGGTGATTCGGGCCACCGCGTTGGGGGGAGAATTGCCCACGGCAGTGAGCGTGTAGGTGGTGGTCTGGGTGGGACTCACCACCACACTTCCCGTCGCCCCGGCAACCATCCCAACATCCGGCGCGATGGAAAGCGAACCTGCGCGCAATGTATCCCAGGACAAGGTCACGCTCTCTCCTGAGTCGGTGAAGGGTGGTGCGGCGGCAAAGGACACCACTAGCGGTGCACCGCCGGGAATCCCTCTATTCATTACCTCCTGAATCTGCGCCGTGGTGAGAGCCTCGTCCCACAGTCCCACGTCATCGAGGAGTCCGTCGAAATAGAACTGTCTCCCGTTGTCCGCACCCGAGCCGAGGTGGAGATCTTCCGCTTGTGAACCGTTCGGGCTGTAAAGCCCGGCGCCCGATGCCGACTGTTCAAGCGCCCCATTGACATGCAGGCGCATGGTCCGCGAACCCGCATCGTAACTGATTGCGAGATGAGTCCAGGATCCAATCTGCACCGGAGGCCCCGGAAGCTGGGGCCAGGATCCGGAGGGCCCTCCGCCTCCGGTCCAAAAATTCCAGCGGCCCGCGCTGTCATTGTAGATGATGTATCCGTTCACCGATCCGCCATCATCATCGCGGCTTGTGATGGCGGAGGCAAAGCCACCCGTACTGTCCGCGTTAGCCCACATCGCCACCGTGAAACTGTCTGGATTCAATGCGGCGGAATAGGGCACCGTGATCGTGGAGGACGACCCGTTGAACTCCGCGGCCGATCCCGAATGGTCCGCGGCTCCCTCCGCTCCAAAAACCACTCCTCCGCCCGTAAATCCATCATATCCCCCGACGACATCCTCCGCATTGGTGTCGAGGGGCCAGTGCGCCACCAGATCCGCATCGGCGGCGGAAATGAGCGCGAACACAGATACGGTCAACGCCGTTCTGACCAGTGCCTGGAACATTCGAGGGGGAGTTGTGGTGGACGAAGAGGGGCGGGAACTCTATCACCATCTTCTCGCCCTCGTCATGCACTCTTTTCCTCCCGCCTGCTTCTTGCTTCTTGCGAGCACCTTCTCGTGCTTCGGGGGCAGTTTCACGAAGCTCGAATCAGAGCGCACCGGGATCGATTTCGAACATGACTGGAATCCCCCGCCCGGTCTCGAGGACGCGATCAGCGGATCGTTCACCGGTGGCGGGGTGGCCATCGGCGACTACGACGACGACGGAAAACCCGATCTCTTCTTCACCGATCCGGCAGATGGCGGACAACTTTATCGCAACCTGGGCGACTTCCGATTCGAAAACACCACCAAGAAGGCCGGGATCACCGTTACGAGCGGTTGGAGCGCGGGCACGACCTGGGCGGACGTGAATGGAGACGGACGACTCGATCTTTTCGTCTGCATGTTCGGTTTTCCCAACCGCCTCTACCTGAACCGCGGCGACGGAACCTTCACCGACGTGGCCCGGGCCAGCGGCCTGACCTTCCGGGGCGCAAGCCTGATGGCGGCCTTTGCCGACTACGACCGCGATGGCGATCTTGATCTCTATCTCGTCACCAATCGCATCAAGCCCCCGCCCGGCCTCCTCCAGGAACGGTTCAAAGTCGCAACCGGTCCGGATGGCGAACCGATTCTGCCTGACCGCTATGCCCAGTATGCGGGCCTGGTCAAGATGCCGGGGGGCAAATACAAGCAGGTGGCCAGTGCCCAGTTCGACTACCTCTTTCGCAACGACGGCAACGACGATGCGGGTCGCCCCCAGTTCACGGATGTGAGCAAGGCCGCGGGAATCTGGACCACCGGCTACGGGCTCTCCGCAACCTGGTGGGATTACGATTCCGACGGCTGGATCGATCTCTACGTCGCCAATGACTTCTATGGAGCAGACCGGCTTTACCGCAACAACAGGGACGGCACCTTCAGTGACCTCGCTCCCGAGGTGCTGCCCCACACTCCCTGGTTTTCCATGGGATCCGACGTGGCGGACATCAACAACGACGGGCACCTGGACTACATGGCCTCCGACATGGCGGGCAGCACCCACTACAAGGAGAAGATGTCGATGGGCAACATGACCGGTCGCGAGAGCGACTCGTGGTTCCTCAACTTCCCCTCCCCGCGCCAGTATATGCGCAATGCTGTTTATCTCAACACCGGTACGGGACGCTTCATGGAAGTCGCCCACCTCTGCGGCCTGGCGGCCACCGACTGGACCTGGACCGTCAAGTTTGCCGACTTCGACTGCGACGGACGCGACGATGTCTACATTTCGACCGGAATGAGCCGGGACTGGTTCAACAGCGACCTGCGCAAGCAGGAGGAGGATCTCATCGGCAACAGGGGGCAAACCGCAGCCAATGCGTTTTGGGCGAAGCAGAAGCCTCTCGTCTCCGCAAACTGGGCCTTTCGAAATGCGGGCGATTTGCGCTTCGAAAACGTGGGCGAGGCGTGGGGACTGGCCGGGGATTCGGTCAGCTATGGGGCTGCCCTCGGGGACCTTGACGGCGACCTGGATCTCGATCTGGTGGTAAATAATTTCGGAGCCCCCCCTTCTCTCTATCGCAACGATCTGGCCGAGGGGAATCGGCTCGCATTGCGGCTGAAGGGACGGGGCGGAAACAGCTGGGGCGTGGGTGCAATCGCGGTGGCACACCTTGGGATCAAACCTGCACTGCAGACCAAGACCCTGACTCTCTCCCGCGGCTTCATGTCCTCCAACGAACCGCTGCTTCACTTCGGTCTCGGCGAGGCAACCGAGCTTGAGTCCCTCGTCATCACCTGGCCCTCGGGAACACGGCAGAAGATCGGCAAGCTCGCCGCAGGAAATCTGCACATCATCACCGAGCCCCGGACGGGCATCGTGCCCCCCGCTCCGACTCGTCCCATCTTCGCTCCCTCCCCGATGTTGCGCGGCATTGCGCACGTGGAACGATTCTACGATGACTTCAGGAGACAACCCCTGCTCCCCGGCAAGCTCTCGCAACTGGGCCCGGGAATTGCGTGGGGAGACGTCAATGGGGACGGTCGCCAGGACTTCTACCTTGGCCAGGCTGCAGGGATCTGCGGAGGCATCCATCTTCGCCGGGAAACACCCGGCTCCCGGGAAGCGCACTTCCTGTTCAAGACCTCCGATCCTTTCGAGGCCGATGCGGCCTGCGAGGACATCGCACCGCTCTTCTTCGACGCCGACCGCGATGGCGACCTCGATTTGTATGTCGTGAGTGGTGGAGTGGAATGCGAACCGGGAGACCCGGTCCTGCGCGACCGCCTCTATCTCAACGATGGGAAAGGTTCTTTTGCCAAAGCCCCCGCCGGCACTCTCCCAGCGGCCACCATCAGCGGTGGGGCTGTGTGTGCGGCGGACTTCGATCGCGACGGCGACCTCGACCTCTTCGTGGGTGGCCGCAGCGTCCCGGGCCGCTATCCCGAAACACCGCGCAGTCAGTTGCTCCGCAACGACTCCCGGCAGGGCGCTCCCAAATTCGTCGAAGTGACTCCGAAGGGGCTCGCGGCCACCGGTCTCGTGACGGCTGCCCGGTGGGCCGACTTCAATGGCGATCACTGGCCCGACCTTCTTGTCGCTCATGAGTGGGGACCGGTGAAACTCTACCAGAACAGGAAAGGCTCCCTTGCTGACGCTTCCACCATGTCAGGACTGCAATCTCTCACCGGCTGGTGGAACAGCCTGGCAGTGGCGGACGTTGATGGTGATGGCGATTATGACTTCGCAGCGGGCAATGTGGGGCTTAATTCAAAATACCACGCCTCACCCGGGCATCCTGCCGTAATCTACTACGGTGACGTGGACGGCAGTGGCAGGAAGAGGATTGTGGAAGCCAAGTTCGAAGGCGCCACCATGGTTCCGGTGCGCGGGTTCAGTTGCTCCCGCAACGCCATGCCATCCTTGGGCAAGCAGCACGCCAGCTTTCACAGCTTCGCCACCAAGACTCTTGCAGAACTGTATCCCAAGCAACGACTTGGAGCCGCGACGCGCCATGAGGCCAACACCCTTCAATCCGGCATATTCGTGAATGACGGCACAGGGCGCTTCACTTTCCGCCCCCTGCCCCGGCTCGCGCAGGCCGCACCCATTTTCGCGATGGTTTTCAGTGATCTTGAGAGCGACGGCGACCTCGACCTGTGTGCAGTGGGAAATTCCTTTTCCCCCCAGCCGGAAACCGGGCACATGGATGGAGGGGTCGGAATGATCCTTCGCAACATAGGGGGAGGATTCTTCGAGGCAATCCCGCCAGCCGAGAGCGGCTTTGTCATTGCAGGGGACGCCAAGTCTCTCAACCTGATCGACCTCAATCGCGATGGTCGTCCCGATCTGGTAGCGGGGATCAACGACGGTGAGGTGAAGGCCTTCCTGCGAACTGGACGGTCGCAGTGACCCTGTCCGGTTACGGCCTTGCCTGACGCCGCAGAAACCAAGCGGTCAAGGCCCGGTCTCCCTATATGCCGGAAGTCAGATCCGGGTATTTCAAGGGCAGGTCACCTTGCTTCCTGTGATGCGGAGAGCATGAAAAGTTCAGTCAACCTCTTCGGAACCAATCGCTTCCGTCCGGCGGCCTGACCGAAGGCCCCCTTTCCCTTACTTGAGATCCGTGGAGATAATTTCAATTCCGCTGAGCTGGGTTGAGCCCGCGCGAGCCTTCAAATCCAGCTTGATGGCACCGTCGGAATTGATGTTTCGAATAGCCTTCGTGTGGCTCATCATCTCCCCGTTGAGATTGAAGCCTTCTGACACGAGTCGCTCCTGCAGGATGACGTCAAAGCACCGCGCTTCCTTGGAAGGGTTTGCAAAGGTCAGGTGCACGTCATACGAACCTGGTCTCAGGCCCTTGATGGCGATAGACGTCAGATCTTCCACCCCGGAAGCCGCCACCCAGGGCCACCCCTCGCCTCCTCTCATCCAGAGCGAGTGGCGGTAATAATACTTCGGCTCAGCGGGAACGGTTTCAATCTCGATATCCGGTGAGGGGCCGCCGGAACTGGGAAAATCGAGCCAGAGAGTCCCCTTTTCGGTCATGCGGTCGGCGGGCGCCCCGAGATTGATCCCCACTCGCTGGATCTTCCCGGCAAGCGCATCAGAATCGCTGGCGCCCCAGGTTGTCCACTGCTCATGCGATTCCGGGAGGCTATACATGGAGAGTCCCGTGGGAAGCGGATAGCTGCAGGTGCAGCCTTTGTAAAAATAGGGCAGGTTCAACACGCCATTGGCGGGAATAATGCTGTTTGTGCATCCCGAACGCGGTCCACTGATATTGATCGTGCCGCTGTCGATGCGCTTGTCGTAGAAGGAAGCCGTGCCGGAGCGCATGGTGTAGATGTTGCCGTAGTCGAAACCGCCGTCGCACCCGTAACTCTTCGGGAATCTGCGAGGTTCTGTTTCTCCCGTGAGCGGATTTTGACGATACCCGGCAACCGGAGCATCCGGCTTCCAGTCGTCCTTCTGGGCTGGAGGGCGGTATTGGCTTGGCTGAACGGTTTTCTGGTCAACCTCGAACGATGGCAATTTCTTCAGGGGCAGAGCTTCGGCTTCGGTCAGGATGCGCCCGGTGTAGACATCCGAGAAGGAGGGAGGCAGCAGACGGTAGTCAACCTTGCGTTCCCGAGTGGAGGAATCGAGCCAATCCTTGTCGGTGGAAACCATGATCCCATCTACGATCTTTGGCTGCGGGGAACGCTTGAAGTGCCCGAGAGTATCGTCGAACCAGAGGACTCCGAGAGGCGCTTTCACCAGGGCGTCGGGGCTTTGCGCAAAATCACCCTGATAGTTGGTGCTGCCAGGGAGGGAACCTGTCCGCTCCCTGGTCTGAAGGCCGACGGGAGTCTGTGAGATGAGCTGGCCTCCGTAAGGTCGCACGGACTCAAATACGCGCTCCCTTGAATCCACTGTAATTCGATCTGAGATGAAAATGAAATTGGCGAAGTAGGGCGGCATCTCGAACGTTCCGGGCTCCTCAAGACTGATTGCGACACGAGAGCGGGATATGCCGAGATCGAGGAGTTGGGAGCGTAACGACTCCACCCTGGCTTCTTCTGATTCGACTACGATGAGGTGCAAATCGGTTTTGGCAACGAGGTGACGGATCGTGACCAGGTCTGGAGCGCCGAGGAATACGGAATATCCGTGAAGGGAGACTGCGGAGAGAAGGTCAACCGATAGCGGAGATCCCCCTGATGGTTCAGGTTCGGGTTTGGCACCGGGCCAGTGCCGGGCGGCCCGTCCGACTGATTTCCCGAAAGCATAGAGTCCTCCCGCTAACGTCGATATGAACAGTTTGTTGTCCGCTGCAATGATGGAGTAAATCTCTCCTTTGACTCCTGGGAAACCTTCCTTGAACCGGAACTCTCGATCTCCCGCACGGATGGTGGTGCGAGTCTCAGGATTGCCCTCTGACCGCATGCGATCTTCGTGACGCATGACATTCACCCCGATATCGGCTAGCAGGCTTTTGCGTTTGGTCTTCTTCTGCTCGGATTTTCCCGGAAGCGAAACGTACCATCCCCCTGGATAACGACCGGCGAGAGGAAGCTTGAATTCCTTGAGCTTCCCGGTTTCGAGATCGAAGTGACCTGGATAGGCATTGCTGCAGGGAACCACGAGATCTCCCTCATTGATCAGGAGGTAACCCTGTGGAGCGATGCCACCGAGAGCCACCGCATTGTGCGGTTGCTGCCCGTAAAGGTGACCGGCACTGTCGTTGACCCAGATCTGCTCACCGGTTGTGGCATCAAGACAAAAGAGAAATACTCCTTCAAAGGGCCAGACTCCGGCTGCGAAATAGACCCGGTCATCCTTGAGAACCGGACCCCCGCGAATGGGCCATACCGAAATGAGTCTTCTGTTACCGATCAGTTTTCTCTCAGAAGGGACCGCCTTGAATTTCCATATCAGTTTTCCGGCAGTGGCTCCCACGCAGTAAAAATTCCCATCATCGGATCCAAAATATATCCGGTTATTCCAGGCTACCGGTGCGAGGCGCACCGGTCCATTGCAGAAGAATTGCCAGAGCAGTGCTCCGGAATTGGTGTCGTACGCCGAAACCTTATCCTCGGAACTGGATGCGAGAAAGAGTCTGGAACCCATGGCGACAGGCTCATACCCGCGATCAAACTGGAGCCTGATATCATTGAAGGCGGGTTGCGGAGTTGGCAGGTCTCGCTGCCAGAGCAGGTCCAGATGAGCAGGGAGTTTCTGTGGGCTTTCAGCTGTCCGCTCAAAGTCATAGCGCCACATTGGCCAGTCGGCGGAGTGAAACTTTGTCGGTGCCGGTTTCGTGTCCGCCTCTTTGGCGTCCGGGGCCGACCCTTCCTTGGGCCTGGTTGTTTTTCCCGCCGGTCGACTGCCGTTCTTCTTCAACCACGCGATGTCACCATCCGAAAGCTTGTCCTGCGTGAAGGTCATCCGCTTGCGGTTGGGCAGAATCACGCTGACCTTCCCATTCGCGGCGTCGTAGGATTGCAACTCGGCCTCAAAGGTCTTCATTCCGTCCGCGCCGGTCCACGTACGGGACTGGAGACTGGAAGAAAGCGCGATGAGAACGGCAGCAGCAGTCGGGGCGATCAATCGATTCTTGAGTGGATTCATGATCAAGGTGGAAAGTCATGTTCGAGCCATGGAATTTCATGCCGAATTCCAGGCAGGTGTTACCCGGAACATCAAGGGCCAGAAAGCAAAGTGCTCTTGTCGTTATCGCAAATGGGGAGGGTCTTTTTCTACCAAGTTGGCTGGTTGAGGCAAGCTCAGTGCTTTCGCACGGATCTGGTCAGGAGGGACAGGTCAATGATCATTGGAATCCGTCCCTTCATTGCCTGAGGTATTGAGGGCTATCATTCGCCAGTTTGCTCCTGTCCTCACAAGGCATTCTTGGTGCAGGCACCTTGGAGTGATCACTCACCTGAGGCTTAAACTATTCAACTGACTCCAGCGAGGCCCCGAGGAATGTCAGCAATCGTTGGGCATTCACCCCTTCATAGAACAGCTTGCCGCCATGGCCAGCGCCTCCAATGACATGAATTTCCACCCGTGAGCCCGACTTCTGGTAGGCTTTCACGATCGCTTGTGACTGATCAAGGAGAACCGTGTTGTCCTTGTCGCCATGGAAAATGAGCAACGGGGCGTCATCCCTGCTCACGTGATAGACAGCGGAGGCCTGTTTCGCCAGGGCCGTCTTTTCATTGGCTCCTCCTCCAAGCAGGTCGTAGACCACAGACCCCTTCTCGTTCGCCCTTGATGGCTGCGTTCTACTGCGCAGGACGAAGTCCGTTGCGCCGTAATAATCGACCGCAGCCTGCACCCTCGAAGACTCTCCAAGGTTGCCTCCCACCTCGCCCTCAAGCTCAGGATTGCCTGCCGTGGTTGCCATCAAAGCCGTCAGGTGCCCTCCCGCACTGGCGCCTGCCACGGCAATCTTGCCGGTTCTATAACCGTATTTCGGAGCGTGGGCACGCAACCAGCGAACCGCAGCCTTGCAGTCATGCAACTGGGCCGGAAATTTTGCCACGTCGCTCAATCGGTAGGAAATGCTAGCCACGGTGTAGCCGTGCTTCGGGAGCCAGTTCAGGAGACACTTTTCCCTTGATCCCTTGCGCCAGCCACCACCATGGATCCAGACAAGAAGAGAGGAGCCCTGCGGCTTCTCCGGCAGGTAAAGATCAAGCTTGAGGCTATGCCCGTCAGCAACGGCAAACTCAATATCCTTGATCACCTGGCCCGCCTCATCTGCATGCGCTGCCATCAAAGAAACACCCACCGCAACAATACATCCCGTATGGATTTTCTGCATGTGATCTGAAGGTATCGCTCGCCTCATTGAGGCCGCCTTGGTTTTAGAGGCGATGGTTCCATTTGCGAGCAAACATAATCACAATCGTCGAACAGGCCGTCAACTTGGATGGATAGTCTCCGCCGCGGCATTACTCCTCAAGGACATCCATGGAGTCCATAAAAAGGCGCTCCTTTGCCGGTTCCCTCCGTCTCGCTTCCTATCGTTCTCCCTGCACTCAGACACAAGGATGCGGGAGTGTTGCATTCCCTGCAACTGACAGTGTCTCGCATATTGCCTTTGAGAGAATTTCCGTATCGGAAATGAAGAGTGATCCGATAAGAGGCGTTAACATGAATCGACTGGCCATCTTAACAATCGTAGCCGGCCTGTTTGGTTGCGACAGGAAGGAGGAAGCGCTCCCGGAGTGGGAAAGAGGCGCAGTCAAACCTCCGGCAAAGCCTCAGGTTCCGAGCCAGGCAACCCTTGCGGACTACATCAGCAATAAGCGGATCCATATCGATCTGGATGTCGGTCCGGGGGCCGAGAATCCTTTCGGGCAGTTCAATGCCGATGGAACATATCAGACCGGAGCCATGCTCGGGGGAGTGGCCATGACATCGGGGCAACCGGATGAAAAGGGAAGGTATGAGGTCAGCGGTCTTACGGTCACCCTCTCCGGTGCTGACGGAGGAGAGGATCTGGTTGTTTTTTCGACCACCGAACCAGTTGATGGGGATCAATTCACCGTGACGGGGGAAGAGGGAGAGCAGGAGACTGTTACCATCGTCAGGGTCGAGGAGGCCGGACCTGTGGTAGTCGCTACTGAAAAACCCGGAGATGAAGCGAAACTGGACCCCCGTGTCGTTGAGGCACTGGTGGCAGGAGATCTCGAGACCCTTGAAGGATATATCGAAGACGGGGCTGATCTGGACCAACGCGACAAGGACGGAAATACCCCTCTGATGGTGGCGATTGTCTTCGGTCGCGTGGATGAGGCCAAGGCCTTTGTCGAAGGAGGGGCGGAACTGGACCTGAAGAACAAGGACGGTTCCACGGGTCTGATATTGGCGGCCTTTTTTGGGCAAACGAAAACGGTAAAGTTTCTCCTGGAGGAGGGTGCGGACCTTGAGATCAGAAACAAGGAAGGCGCCACGGCTCTCGATTCAGCAGAACTGCCCTGGGAAGCCGCCAAGGGCATAGTAGATCTGATTGGGGTATTGTTGCACACGCCATTAGGGTTGGAACTGGACTACGCCGAGATTGAAGCCGGACGTCCCGTTTGTGCCCAACTCCTCAGGGAGGCCGGCAGATAAGCTGCGTCCACGGAAATCTGTCGTTGGTCCGGGCAAGAGGTCTCGTCAGCATATTTCCTTCATCCGGCCCGTTCAGGGATGGGTAGCGAGTGGTGAATCTGAATTACTGCAGATCACACCTTGGCGACCACACTGTGACCGCTGCGATGACGACGTAAACACCTGCTCGACTTCGTGGACGTCATCGAGGACCCCACGGGGAATACAGACATCAGCACTGTCAACTTTCCGACGGCCTTATGCCTCATGCCGCGGGGAACGTAGACCACGACGCCCTTGTGGATCTCTGCCGCGGCGCGGACGCAATCCCAGTTCATTTCGGACAGGCTTCCTCCCTAAGGGATCGCTTTCAGTGATTCTGCACTGAGATCTTCACGCATGTCGGTTTCGAGTTTCTGACCGATCTTTCCCAGTCGAAAAAGTTCTCTCGCTTTTTCATATGCCGGATCATGGGTGAAGATAAGGCATCCATTGCATCCCTTGCCGCAACAGCCCTCTTTTCCGAGACGGGCGGCCTTGTAGCGGGAGGGTCGTGGATCTCCTGACTGGCTTTCTTTCAAGTCGTCGCGGGCAATGACATACTCTTCCTGGCTCCGGTCTCCCAGTTCCACTTTCTGTGAAACTGAATCGAGATGAACCCTGCAGCGAAACTGCTCGTTCAGTTCCCGGTCTTTCCGCAGAACGGTCATGGGAACCAGCGCTTTTCGAACCGCCTCCGTCTCTTCCCGGTCGAAAGCCTCGAAGAAGACCTTGAAATGAAGGTTGCCCCCCCCGCTGACTTCCTGGCGGCTCGACCCATCCCGGGGGTCGTCAAACTGGTAGATTCTCAGCACGAAGGTGCGACGACTTCCCGGGGGAACAAATTCGATTACGTCCCCGGCCACGATCTTGTTGCGCACGTTAATGAGGACCCCGCTTTCGTCCACATCGGCAATGATTCCGGCGAATTCGTACCGGGCGAGGGATTTTTCACTTTCAAAATTATGGGCGTGGTGGGAAAGCCGCCCGTCATGAAAGCCGATCGTGTATCCCCGGTTTGGAATGGTGTGGAGTTCTTCCAGGTATTTTTCCGCTGACCAGTTCTCAGGATCCCGGTACCAGTCATCGATCGCCATCCGATAAGCGCGCGTGACGATGGCTACGTAGTAGAAGCTCTTGTTTCGACCCTCCACCTTAAGAGAGTTAATGCCAAGTTCGAGGAATTCATTGAGCCGCGGCATCAGGCAGAGATCCTTCGAATTCATGATGTAGGACCCCCGTCCGTCTTCCTCAAGGGCCATCAACTCTCCGGGACGACACTGTTCCTCAAGCAGAAATTCAAAAAGGTCCCTGTTCTGCTCGTTCAGTTCGATCTCCCTGAGGGTGTTGTCCTTGAGGCGGGCATGGATCTTGTAGTTCCAACGGCAGCTGTGGGCACAGTTCCCCTGGTTCGCTCCCCGTTCGGCCATGTAATTGGAGAGAAGGCAACGACCCGAGTAGGTCATGCACATGGAACCGTGAACGAACGCTTCCAGTTTGATTCCGGGACACTCCTCGCGAATTTCCTTCAGTTCTGAAAAGGAGACCTCCCGGGCGAGCACGCACAGGGCAGCACCCTGGTTTTCCCAGAATTTCACGGAAAGGGAGGAGCAGACATTTGCCTGAGTCGAGACATGGATGGGAAGCTCCGGAGCCTTGTCAGAAACCAGTTGAAAAACACCGGGATCGGCAACAATCACACCGTCAGGCTTGACCTTCCGGATCGTCTCGACAAGGAGAGGCAGCTTTTCCAGGTCGCGATTGTGGGAGAAGAGATTCAGGGTCAGGTAGACTCTCTTTCCCCGTTCCTGGGCATAGCCGATTCCTTCGATCACCTCATCGATGGTGAAGTCCACCTTGCTCCGGAGAGAGAGGTCCGGGGTTCCAATGTAGACGGCGTCCGCTCCGTATTCGATCGCCAGTTTCAATTTCGCCAGGGACCCGGCAGGAATAAGGAGTTCCGTGCGCCCTGGATCAGCCTGTTCATTTGCGCCTGTCATGTGATTTCTGTGATTCTGGCCCGGCAAAGGGGGTGAGGACTATCGAAAGGAATTTTCAGCGCCTCAATCCGGGGATGCAGGAAGGTCTGAAAAAAGTGCACCCCTCCGGTGGTCGAGCGGCTAAGGAGTCCTGCATATCTTTTTTGCGTCGCAATCTGGCGTATTAGCGGCCCTGACAGGGCGCTGTTTTCATCCCCATCAACCCCGCCTCCCGGACGGCCATCCAGACCAGTTCCCAAAAGGGATTTCCAAGGTGTCATTTTTCTCAGCCAGCCCCTGATTCCTTCTCATTGTAGTTGAGCGCCTTAGCTCAGCAAGCAACTTACAAGTGGGAGGATTTATTCTTTGTTTCGTTGAGCAAACATTATAGGGCTGATGGTTAGCAACTTACCACCATTTATATAATGAAAAACAGCGCCATTCCCATTGCCGTTAGCGCGTCCCTCATGCTGGGTTCCATACCCGGCATCAGCCACGCCGGAATCTCCGCAAACGGCCTGGTCGCTTATTTCGACTTCAATTCAGATACCGTCGCTGACACCTCGAGTTTGCTCGGCGGCAGCGCCTCGTCCAACGACGGCTCGTGGACCGGAACCCCCGTCTACAAGGACGGTGCCTTTGGCCGCGCGGTGGAGGTCGGTGATGGGGCCGGATCCAACTTTATCACCGCAAGCGGGTCCGAGTTTGACTTCGCGACGGACACCAGTTTTACAGTGGTCTACTGGCTCAACACCGAGGATGCCATCCCCGGGGACCCGGCAATTATTGCAGGTGGTGGCAAGAACTGGTCGGCAACCGGCGGTTCGCTCGGTTGGGTCTCGGCGATTGCCACCGATGACCTCGACGCCAACATCGGCGACGGCTCGAACCGCGG
>DLRK01000135.1:5222-13084 GCA_002501065.1 Akkermansiaceae bacterium UBA7890 | reverse complement strand
CGCGGTCTGGGAATCAAATGTTCCAGAAACCACCTGGGGTTCATGGAGACGAATTCCGAGGACATTGAATTTGCCTGCGTTGATCGTGAGGGTTTCGTAACCGCCTGCGCCTGATACTGCTTCCTGCGAGAGGGCAGTGCCGGCGAGGAAGCTAAGCGAACCGGCAGCGAGTGCCGCTTTCTTTAGTGTCGTTGCTTTCATGGCTATTGGATGACTCTTATATAGGTCGTTTTTGTTTTTAGGAGTGTGTTCTCAGTTTCCGCAGGCAATCCACCTGCAAAATAGCTACCGTAGGGGCACCCGGTCAATTTTTTTTTAAGAGATCGGAGAAAAAACAAATTAGCTAAACCGAAGGATCCCGACGTTCGTTAATTCCCTCTATTTTAACCTATTATAACTTATCGAGGCCTCAAAAATTTCCTCTATAAATACCCCAAAAGGCAATCTGTCGAACCTGTGACCCCGAATTGAGGCCGAAACGAACCAATCTCGATAGTTTTTTGGCGCTATGGAGCGCCTCCCCGGGGCCTGCGAGGAATTTTACCAGCAGCTCATTTCGCGGAATATTTCCAACCGTTCAAGGAGCTCCAATTCGGAGAGCTCTTCGATCCTCCGGGTTGAGAAGGCCTCGCAGGTGAAGGAGGCCATCACGGTGCCCCGCACCACCGCATCCCGAATCTGCTCGAAGCGGTAGTCGGTGGTTCCGAGGGAGGCGAGATATCCCGCCATGGCACCCAGAAAGGTGTCCCCGGCACCGGTCGGGTCGGCCACCTCGGAAAGAGGGAAGGCCCCGCAGCGAAACAGGCCATGATTGCATTCCGGAGGCGCGAAGAGAATGGCACCGAACTCGCCCAGTTTGATCACCACATATTCCGGACCCTTTGCTCGCAGAAGATTCCCGGCGGTCACCAGGTTGGTGGACCCGGTATACTCACGAGCCTCGGTCTCATTGATGACCAGAAGGTCAATCCCGGCAAGAACCTCCTCGAGTTCCTTGCGGGCGATCTCGATCCAGAGGTCCATGGTATCTGCCAGCACAAAGCGGCCGGGGGCCGTGCATTGAGCAAGCATTTCCAGCTGGTTGGCCGGCGCCATGTTGGCCAGCACCACTACCGGGGAAGCGGCCAACTCGGAAGAGAGGCCAACCTGCCAGTTCTGCAGGACATTGACCGCCACGTTGTGGGTGGTGCGGTCGTTCATGTTCTGGTGATACTCCCCACTCCAGGTGAAAGAGGCGCCGTCGGACCGGTCCACTCCCCCGAGATTGACTCCATGCCGTTCGAGCATGGCGAGATGCTCAGGCGGATAGTCGCTGCCGACGACCCCGACAAGATGAACCGGATCGGTGAAGTAACTGGCAGCCAGGGAAGCGTAGGAAGCCGATCCCCCAAGAAGATTTGTCGCTTCATCAGTGGGCGTCTTGACATTGTCGATAGCAATGGAGCCACCGACCAGGAGAGGGAGGGTATCGGACATGGGCACGGAGTTCGGACTCAATCCCGCGAAGATTCAAGCCCGATATTTCCCGCCGGAACCCCGGGGGTCTGCTCCCCGAGTCGCTCCCGTACCCCGCGACAGCACTCCGCAATATCGGGCGCCTGCAGGAGACCGGAAACGATGGCCACGCGTCGCGCCCCGGAGGCCAGCACCTCATCGAGATTGCCGGGCTTGATCCCCCCGATGCAGAAAACCGGAATCTGCCCGCCGACGGTCTCCTCGATCTCTGCAATGTCGTTGAGTCCGATGCCGGGGCGCCCTTCCTTGGTCGGTGTGGGGAACAGTGGACCGAACCCGATGTAGGAGGCGCCCTCCCTGAGGGCCGCCCACGCCTGAGAGGGGGTGTGGGTGGAGCGGCCCACCAGCGATCCCGCGGGCAGGCTGGCCACAGCTTCCGCCAGATCCCCGTCCTCCTGGCCGAGGTGTACACCATCGGCACCCGCCTCCAGCGCAACGTTCACGAAATCGTTCACGATGAGAGGCACCTCCCTTGCACGGCAGAGCGGGACGAGCCGTTGCGCGATCCTGAGGATGGCGGACTCCTCATGGTTCTTGGCGCGCAGCTGGAGGATATCGACCCCGCCTTGGAGGAGTGCCCCGGTCACCGACTCGCAGTCACCGGGCGAAATGTAACCAAGGTCCACAATGCCGTAGAGCCGGGCCTCGCTCTCTCTTCGCTGGCTCCGGCCATTCATTCGGTCCGGGCCTCACCGTCACGCGCCTTGAGATAGCGCTCCACCCACCCGATATCGTAGCGGCCCTCAATAAAGTCGGGGTGATTCACGATCACCTGCTGGAAGGGGATGGTGGTATTGATCCCTCGAATCATGAACTCCGAGAGGGCGCGCCGCATCCGGGCAATAGCCACATCCCGGCGCGCACCCGTCACGATGAGTTTCGCGATCATGGAATCATAGTAGGGAGGCACCGTGTAGCCGGCGTAGACATGTGTGTCGACACGCACACCCTTACCCCCCGGGGCGTACCACAGCGAGATGTTGCCCGGGCTCGGCGCGAAATTGTTGTAGGGATCCTCGGCATTGATGCGGCACTCAATGCTGTGCCCGCGGGGTTGCGCGTTGCAAACATGGGAAGAGAGTGGTTCGCCGGCCGCCACGCGAATCTGTTCCTTGATGAGTTCGCACCCCATCACTTCCTCCGTTATGGGATGTTCCACCTGAATCCGCGTGTTCATCTCCATGAAGTAGAAATTCTCCGCAGCTTCATCGACGAGGTACTCGATGGTCCCCGCGTTCTCGTAGCCGATGTTCTTTACCAGTTCGACCGAGGCTTCCCCCATGGCCTTGCGCATCTTCGGGGTAAGAAGCGGACTGGGGCACTCCTCGATGATCTTCTGGTTGCGCCGCTGCATGGAACAGTCGCGCTCCCCGAGGTGGGCCACGTTCCCCTGGGAGTCTGCCACCACCTGGAATTCGATGTGGTGGGGATTGAGCACGAGTTTCTCGAGATAGCAGTCCCCGTTGCCGAAAACAGCCTGGGCCTCGTTGCTCGCGGCCCGGTACTGGTCGAGGAACTCCTCCTCTTTCAGGGCCGGGCGCATTCCTTTCCCTCCCCCACCCGCGGTGGCCTTGATCATGACCGGAAATCCGATCTTCCGCGCCGCGGCGAGGGCGTCGCCTTCGCTCGCCATCAGCCCCTCCGTCCCGGGGGTGACCGGCACGCCATACTTGGTGGCGGTGGCACGGGCGGTGTTCTTGTCGCCCATGGCACGAATCAACTCCGCGGAGGGCCCGATGAACTTGATCTTGCAGCTCTCACAGATCTCAGCGAAGCGCGGATTCTCCGAGAGAAACCCGTAGCCCGGGTGGATGGCGTCCGCCTGGGTCACTTCGGCGGCCGCAATAATGCGATCGGGCTTCAGGTAGCTGTCCTTGCTTGGCCCCGGCCCGATGCACACTGCCTCGTCGGCCAACTGTACGTGCAGGGAATCGATGTCAGCCTCGGAGTATACCGATACCGAGGCCACCCCCAGTTCCCGGCAGGCCCGGATGATGCGCAGCGCAATCTCGCCGCGGTTGGCTACGAGGACTTTGGAAAACATCGCGAAAGGATGGTGGAATCGGGAAAACCCGCGGGAGGAAGATACGCGAACGGATCAGGTCACGCGAAAAAGAACGTCCCCATACTGGACCGGCGAGGCGTCCTCTACACAAATCTCCGAGATCGTCCCGCTGACTTCCGCCTTAATCTCGTTCATCACCTTCATGGCCTCAATGATGCAGAGGGTCTGCCCTTCGCTGATCCGGTCTCCCACCTTGACGAACTCGTCTGCCTCCGGCGCGGGTTTGCGGTAGAGGGTCCCCACCATGGGCGACTCGATAACCTCCCCGCTCTCGACCGGTGCCTCGCCGTCCTCAGCAGCAGGTGCCACCGGAGCCCCCGGGACCGCAACCGGAGCTGCCGGGGCAATGGCGAGTCCCCCAAGAGCCTCGCGAATCGCTTCCACGTCCGTCCCCTTCTTCAATTTCAAATTGAAGTCCTCCTTCTCCAGATGGAAAAGGCTGAGCCCTTGCTCTTCCATGAGCTCGACGATTTTGCGAATTTCCTCCAGGTCCACAGCGCGCGCAGGTGAGTTGGCAGCAGAGTCAGGGTCCGCGCTGGGCGGGTCAAGCGCCAAGCAAGCGGTGATTGGGGATTGGGTGTCCGGGAATTGGGCCTTAGTTTGCCCCCGTGAAATCGACGTTGCGCCCTGCTGAACCGGGGGAGATCATCCCCGAGGATTATTTTCGGCGGCTCACTCCTGCCGAGTTGTTCACAACGGGGGCCCCGCTGGAGGTCGACCTGGGATGCGGAAACGGCACTTTTGCCCTCGAAATGGCGCAGCAGTTTCCGGACCGGAACTTCCTGGCGGTCGAGCGCCTGCTGGGGCGGGTACGCAAGATCTGCAAGCGGGCTTCCGAGACCGGGCTCAAAAACCTGCGCGTGCTCCGGCTGGAAGCGCGCTACACCGTCGAATGGCTCCTCCCCCACGCCTCCGTCAGCCGGCTGCACCTGCTCTTTCCCGACCCCTGGCCCAAAGCCAAGCATCACCGCCGCCGTCTCGTGCAGCGCGACTTCCTTCACGCGCTGCGCAAGGTCCTCGTCCCGGGTGGGGAGTTTCTCTTCAAAACCGATCACGAAGACTACTTCGAGTGGGCCAGGGAAGAGCTCGCGCTCTTCGATCACTTCGAATCCCTTCCCTGGGATGAAGGGGCCGACAAACTTTCCTTCTACCCCCAGACTACCTTCGAGACGCAGTGGCGAGCCGAGGGCCGCGCCGTCCACCAGCTCCGCATGCGCAACCCGACCGCCTGAGAGACCTACTTGCGCAGGATCATCCGCTTGCTCGGATTGCGGAAGCTCCGCAGCTCCAGTTCTCCGTCGCGGAACTCCATCATGACCGCCCCGGTTTCGCCCTGGCGCCAAAGGGCGATCCCCGCTCCCCTCACCGCCTCTGCCCAACGCTCGGGCACCCGTTCGGAAAGGGGATACCGGTCCTCCTCCGCCACGATCACGGCAGGATCGACCGCCTGCACAAATTCCATGATGCCCGAATAGTCGGAACGGTGACGCCCCATGATCCAGAGGTCGCAACTCAGATCCACCCCACTCTCCAGCATTTCCTTCTCGGTATCGAATCCAGCATCTCCGGTGATGAGAACCCGCCAGCCGCGCCAGTGAAGGCGCATGACCATGCAGCGATCATCCGCCCGACTGCCATGTTCCCGGTCGGCTACGCGCAACACTTCCAGTTCCGCTCCGTCCCCCAGGGGATACCGTCTTCCCGCTTTCCCAAGGTGCACCCGACAACCTGACTCGGCGGCCCCCTGCACCAGCTCCCGAAAAGCCGGACTGGCAGCCTGCTCAACAGGGAGGAGGAGCTGCCGGGGTCCATAGTGGGGCACGGCCAAGGCCAGCCCCCCTGCGTGACCGGTCTCGGGATGGGTCAGGACCATCGACTGTGGAACCGCGCCCGCATCCTTCAGGGCAGGCTTCACCATCCTCCGGAACTGGTCCTGGGCGCCCCCGTCTATAAGCACTCCTTCGCCCGCTCCCACGTAGATCGCAGCATCGCCGTCCCAGAGATCGAAGACCAGCATGCCCCTGGTCCATCCTCCCCGTCCCTGCAGCTCAAAGTGGCTGCCCGGAATCTCCGTCACTTTTTCAGCAATCCGGTATGCCCCTTCCGCCAGCAGTGCATTGCCCCGGTTTGCTCCCGTCTGCAGCGGCTCGGCCACCAGTCCAATCACCACTCCCACGAGGGCCACCGAGAGAATAAGGAAGACCAGCGGCACCAGGAGCATGCTGGCAAACACGGCGGCGGGGGTCACGATCCCGAAATGGTATCCGATCAGGGGCATTGAGCCGAGCCAGGCCGCCAGGGAGACCACCAGCAGGCCCACCACGTACTTGCGCAGCGCAAGGTTCCACTGCTGTCCCCGCGTGTAGAGTGCGTGGGGAAGGAACGGGTCCCCTTCGGTGACAGCCTGCAGCCACCGGGAAAAGAAGGGAGCCACCAGGATAATCATCCCGACCACCACGTAGGACAGTTGGAAGCCGACTTGCGCAAGCTGGTGAGAATCCATGAGAAGCACGGCGGGCAGACTGGCTAGCAGGCTGTTGGCCAGCGAAGGCTGCCGTCTCACCGCAAAGCCAACCAGAAAGACCGAGGCCATGAAGACCGCGCGTAGAGCAGGCGGCCGGAGGCCGGTCACGAAGACATAGCCCCACATGATGGCGAACACGGCCCATAAGCCCCACATCCGCGGCACCCGGAAGACACGCATGAGCATCCAGGCCAGGGCCCCCACCAGGCCCACGTGCAATCCGCTCACCGCGAAGATGTGCATCGTTCCGCTCTTGCGGAACGCACCGTAGTAGTCGGCCCCTTCCGAGCGATCCCCGAGAACCAGCCCCCGAATAAGGATCGCCCCCGCCTCCTCTTCTTCGAGTCCGGATACGATGCGGGCCCGCAATTCGGTGCGTAAATCCCAGGCAAGGCGATGGAGGGTCAGGCTCAGGCGCGGACGGGCCACGATCTCGTGGGTCCCGGCCCGAATCTCACCCGCCAGTCCGTGGCTCCGGATCCAGTTCATCCCGTCGAACTCGGCCGGGTTTCGGGCGGCCGAAGGGAAAAAGGTCTGCCCTCGCAGAAGAAGCACGTCGCCGGGCTTCACCTCGTTGGGCAGATCACGTACCGCAACCAGGGTGCGGCGCAGGCCCCGGGGATTCCGCTCGCTGGCGCTGATCCGGAAAACCGCCCGGGGAAGAAAGCCGCCCCGATCGCGCAAACTAAGAACGGTCCCCTCCACTTCCACCCGCGTGCGGCCATTGGCATGAATCCAGGCTTCCCCATCCGACTGCCGCTGGAGACGGTCGTAGTGGACACCCCACAAAAGGGCCCAGCCCACACATCCTGCCGTCACCATCCAGCGACCCGCCCTTGCGGAGACCAGCATCCCGACCGCGGGCAGGACAAGCCACGGCAGCGTCCACCCGGCTCCCGCACACAAGATTCCCAGACCGCACCCAAGGGCCGGGACGAGGAGCGGCACCCGGGTCAGGAAATGCGCCTCGCCTTTGTTCACAGGCCGGGGCTGTTAGATCGCTCCCAGCTCGCGCAGGCGGTGCGTGGCATTGGCAGAGTGCCGCGTCTCCGGAAAGAGCTCGACCACCTGCTCCAGGATGCTCACCGATTGTGGCTTGTTCTCCTTGTCAACCTCATAGAGCTCCGCCAGGCGGAACATGAAGAAGGCCGTGTCGTTGACACGCCACTCGCGGCTCTCAAGAGCGGTGCGCAGGGTCTTGATGGAGGCATCCAAATCCTCCAGTTTGTCATGCTGGATCTTGGCAATCTCGATCCAGGGAAAACGGTTCTCCGGTTGCGCCAGCGCCACCGCACGATAGGCGGCGATCGCGGCTTCATAGTCGCCTCTCGCGAGGAAGGCCCGCGCATCGTGCATGGGATCGATCTCCACTTCCTCGGCCGACCCGTAGAACATGTGGGTGAAGCGATGAACCAGGTTGGGCAGCATGAAATATCCGAAGACGATGGCAGCGTAGGTTGCCACCACGAGGATGAGAACGATTGCCACCAGGATCTTGGCGCCAGCCGAAACTCCCTGCGGTTCCCAGCCCTCGATCTTTTCCTCTCCATACTTGTCCTCGACGGTCCGGCCCTCGCTCCTGGCGAGTTCCAGCTCCTGCTCAGTCGGGACCTCCTGCGTGATGGGCCCCAACCCGATCATGATCAGCCAGGCCACACAGATGAGGGCAACCAGGATGCAGAGATTTATGATGAACTTGCGATCCATTGATACCGTAGCGCCATAAAAGAAAAACGCACCCGCCGCTGAATGACAATC
>DLRK01000135.1:0-4917 GCA_002501065.1 Akkermansiaceae bacterium UBA7890 | reverse complement strand
CCCCCCCGCCGCTGAATGACAATCCCTGAAGGTCCGCCCATTGTGAACAATGGACCTTCGTCAAAAAGCCACGGCTTACACCGTGGCTTTGCCGGGAGCGAGACGGCGGTCTTCAACAGGAACGTGCTCCGTTGAGACCACTGCTTCGCTTCACTTACTTGCCGTAGTCGATGGTGGGCAGTTCCTTGAACTTGGGCAGCGGGCGCAGGGCCGGGGCCTTGGCCTCACCCGTGCAGCAACCGCAGGAGGTCAGGGCCAGGGCGGTCACCGCTACTCCGGCGAGGGCGATCAGTTGAATGAGCTTCTTCATCGTAAGTGTGTAAATGCTGGGCGGGAATCTCAGGGGAGGCTCCCCGCATCTCAAGGCAAAAATCAAGCCCGGGGCCACAAATCAGTGACCCCGGGCTTGCGTTTAAAGCATGCTTACTTTCCGGGCACCACCACGTTCGGCGGCGCTGTGGGGGCAGGAGCACTCCGGTTCGACGCGCAGGATGCAAGTGCCAAACCGGTCAAGGCCGCAAGGACGGCAACGATCTTAGAAAGTTTCATGGTAGAATTTTGTGTGTTTCAGGCTGATCTCCGGAATGGAGAGCATTTGCCCGATGATCAGTGCACCTTAAGCATTATTTCCCAGGTGCCACATAGCTCGGAGGCGCGGGACCCGAATTTGAGCAGGAAGAGAAGGCCAAGGCCCCAAGGGCGGCCACCGCGATCGCGATTACTTTCAGGAATTTCATTGTCTCGCTAGTTATTGGTTCAGGCTAATTGATCAGGCGATGCGCCTGATGAGCTTGAGCATACCCCACGCCAAATTGACCGCAAGCGTGAAAGCACCAGCCCATTCGCCCCTATTTTACGCCTTCCAGCCCGGCTCCCTTCGATCTTTCCGCCTGGGGCACCCTGAAGCGATTTCACTCCCCGGCCACGTTTGGGACTAGACGATCGGGCGCTTTCGACTAATACCCGGCGCGCCATGTCCCATTCCCCTCATGTTGCCCTCGCCGGTGCCACGGGCGCCGTCGGGGAGGAAATGTTGAAGTGTCTCGAGCAACGTGATTTTCCGGTGGGGGAACTCACGCTTTTGGCCTCCGCGCGCTCGGCAGGGCGAAAACTCCGCTTCAGGGACCGTGAAGTCACGGTCCAGGAACTGGGCCATGACTCCTTCCAGGGGGTCGATATCGCCCTCTTCAGTGCAGGAGGCAGTCTCTCCCTGGAATTCGGACCCTCCGCCGCCGCCGCAGGTGCGGTGGTGATCGACAACTCCTCGGCTTTCCGGATGGATCCCGAGGTCCCCCTCGTGGTGCCCGAGGTCAATCCTGAAGCGGCCAAAACCCGTCCCAAGGGCATCATCGCCAACCCAAACTGCACCACCATCGTTACCATCATGGGGCTCAATCCGCTCCACCGGAAGTTCGGACTCAAGTCCGTCATCGCATCCAGCTACCAAGCGGTTTCGGGCAGTGGCCAGGCGGGCATCATGGAACTCTCGGACCAGGTCAGGGCCCTCTCGGAAGGCCGGAACGACTTCACAAGGAATGTCTACCCGCACCAGATCGCCTTCAATGTCATTCCCCATGTCGATCAGTTCATGGATGGAGGATATACCAGGGAGGAACTCAAGATGCTCAACGAAGGGCGCAAGATTCTTGAACTGCCCGATCTGCAGGTGACCTGCACCTGCGTGCGCGTCCCGGTCTACCGCTCGCACTCGGTCTCGGTCACCGCCCAGTTTGAGCGGCCAGTCAGTGTGGAGGAGGCCCGCGTGGCCTACGAGGGCTGCCCGGGCATCCGCGTGGTGGATGATCCCGCAAATGCCCTCTATCCAACCCCGCTCGACACCACCGAGAAGGACGACTGCCTGGTGGGCCGCATTCGTGAGGACATGGTGCTCGAAAATGCCCTCGCCCTCTGGGTGGTCGGGGATCAGGTCAGAAAAGGGGCGGCCTTGAATGCGGTGCAGATCGCGGAATTACTCTGAGGGGAATCGCCGGCAACAGCCCCCAAAAGACCGGGTCCTCCACCTTGATTTCACCAGGATCCGTCTGCCCACATGAATTGGGGGCTTGGGTAATTGGATCCTTGGGTATTTCCTAGGAGCGTGTCCGACCTCAAGGCCTACCTCCGGGAGCAGCAACGCATGATTGCCGCGGCCCTGCAACGGTTCCTGCCCCGCTCCTCGGTCCGCCCCTCCACCATCCACCGCGCCATGCGCCATCCGGTCTTCGCGGGAGGCAAACGTCTGCGGCCCATCCTTTGCCTGACTGCCGCGGAGGCCTGTGGCGGAGACTCCGAACACGCCCTTGCCCCGGCCTGCGCAGTCGAGCTGATCCACACCTATTCCCTCGTCCATGACGATCTGCCCTGCATGGACGATGACAACCTGCGCCGTGGTAAACCTACCACCCACGTCCTCTTCGGTGAGAACGTGGCGGTTCTGGCCGGCGATGCCCTCCTCACGGAAGCCTTTGCCATCATCGCCCAAACCCCGGAGCGCAAGAGATACCGGACCCGTGACTACGTGACGGAACTGGCCTCGACGTCGGACTCACGCCGCCTGATCGGCGGACAGATCATGGATCTTGAAGGCGAGGGCAAAGCCCTCACCAGGGCCCAGCTGGTCCGGATCCACGAGGCCAAGACCGCCGCTCTCCTCACCTCATCCCTTCGCCTCGGAGGGATGAGCGCCAATGCGAGCGCCTCCAGGCTGCAGTCCCTCACTGACTTCGGGAAATCCCTGGGCCTGGCCTTCCAGGTCATCGATGACATCCTCGATGTCACCCAATCCACCGAGAAACTTGGCAAGACCGCGGGGAAGGACGCCACGGTGGAGAAGGCCACTTACCCTGCCATTCTCGGCCTGGAGAAGAGCAGGCAGGAGGCCCAGCGCCTCACCCGAAAGGCCCTGACCGCCCTCCACCCGCTCGGCCGCCGGGCTGCCCGACTCCACCAGATCGCGCACTATCTCCTGGACCGGGACTACTAGGCTGATCCCGGGACGGGCCCCTAGAACCGGAAGGTCGCATCCGCCTTCAGCGTCAGGTCCGATCGCTGCAGATCCAGACCGCGCTCCTCGGCCAGAAGCGACTGATTCAGGACCAGATAAATCGTCGATCCCGGTCGATATTCCCAGCGGATCCGGGAGTTGAATCCCACCTCGTTGGAAAGGCTGTCATACTGCGCCAGGGTGGACCACCCGAGATCGGGAGTCAGGTTCCAGTTGACTCCAAGGCTCCCCACATGCGCATCGAACGAGCCCTCACCAAGGTCCACCATGTTATACTGATAGGTCCCGCTGATACGGAAGTGCCGGCTGGGATTCCACTCCAACTGCGCCGACCCCTGAGTTCGCCATCCATCATAGAACTCCCCCGCCTCCACCGAAAACTCCCCCCACAACGGACGCGAACTGGTGGCTTCGAATTCCAGGCGGGCCTTGGTCCAGGAATACTCGCCCGCCGGCACCATGATGTCTCCCATTTCGAACGCCTCGTCCGGGCGGTCGATGTTGTGCGAGAGGCGCAGACTCAATTCATCCGTACTGGCAAATTCCAGGTTGAAGGGCGCGACCCCAAACCGGGCGGAATCAAGTCCCCCGGACGTCCGGGACGTCACGCTCACATCCGCTCCCCCCGCCAGCTCGCGATACCAGCCTGATCCTCCCGGCCGATGCTTCCGGCGAATCAGCCCGGACACGGTGCGGATCCCCGTCCGTCGCACAAACCCGAGGGCCGGATCGAATCCCGGGCCGATCTCAAGGTAACTGAGCGACCCATCCCAACGGTCGTTGGGATAAGAGAGCCGCCCCCCGAAGGCATAATCCGTCCCGTGCCCCCCTCCCGCCGCCTCGGCATAGTTCCCAAGGCCATAGAGGTTGGCTTCCAGGATCCTGTCGTCGAGGAATTCGTTGGTCCGGAAGGTGAAATCCACTCCTCCCACATAGTTGTCGAGACCGGAACTGGGATCTCCCCCGGTCGCGATCACTCCCACCCGGGACTGGGAGAACACCTGCTTGGTCACCCGGGCCGCGAAGACGTTCTGTTCATCCAACCCGGGGGGACCCTCCAGGCGGGCATGGGTAAAGCCGACATCATAATCTCCCAGCCGTCCCGCCAGCTTGGTGGCCAGTTGAATGGGAATGATCCGTCCGTCCGCCAATCCGATCCGCCGGGTAAAGTAGGGCATAAGGGACGAACCCCTTCCCCTCCGCCGAGATCCCGGTCCAAAATTGTAGGTCCCGCTGTCCTCCAGAAAGAAGTCCCGCTTCTCAGGAAAAAAGAGCGGGAAGCGGGTGAAATTGACCACCCGTTGATCAACCTCCGTCTCCGCGAAGTCGGTATTATAGCTGATCGTGGCTGAGAAATTGGGCGTAACCCGGTAGCGCAGATCGGCCCCCAGGTCTCCCCCGAAACTGTCGCTTTCCCCCTTGCGGCTTTCGTAGCGCCCCACCGAATAGGGGGAGAACTCCAGCCCGAGTCCCTGCCGCATCCCTCTCAGCCCGGTGATGTCTCCCGCTTCACTGGCATTGTGGGACTTGATTTCATCCTTCCACCCCGTCCAGCGGATGGCCTCGTTCTTTCTCCGGATCCGCCGCGACATGTTGAAGCCCCACACCGTCCCGTCCGGATCAAAGCTCACCGTCTTGAAGGGAATGGCCAGCTCGACAAACCATCCCTCGTCCGTGATGCGCGCCTTCGACATCCAGATCCCGTCCCAGGAAAAGTTCATCCCCGTGTTGTTGGTGATCAGGCCATCTCCCTGGGCCCCGGTTGGGTTGACCGCGAAGACGTAGCCGTTGCGCTGATCGTGAAAGGTGTCGAAGAAGAGGTAGACGAAGTCCGAACCCGTGAAAATCCTGTCACGACGCATGGATCGCGCCATCACCACTCCCGGTTCGGAATCGTAACACCACACCCCGAC
>DLRK01000023.1 GCA_002501065.1 Akkermansiaceae bacterium UBA7890 | reverse complement strand
CGACTTGGGGATCGCGGTGAGGGGATCCTCCTTGCCTTCGAATTCGAGGGAGACGTAACCCTTGAAGCCAGCGTCTTTCATGATGCCGGCAATGCGGCCGTAGTCGAGGTCAAGGGTGTACCAACGGCCTCCACCGAAGTAGGTCTTGCACTGCATGAGCACGGTCCGGGGTGCCAGCTGGGCCAGTCGTGCGTAGGGATCTTCCAGGAAGTTGCCGGTATCGAGAGTCACCTGGAGCCACTCCGAATCGACCGTGTTGACCACCCGCTTGATGCCCTCCGGGGTGACTCCGAGGCCCCAATGATTTTCCAGTCCCATGATGACGCCGCGTTTCTCAGCCTCGGGGACGAGTTTCTCATAGGCGTCGATCACCCACTTGTAGGCGTCTTCCTCGGTGTAGCCCTTGAGGGGTTCCTCGATTCCCCGCTTGGCCATGAGATCGTCGAAGTTCTTTGAGGTGCCCCACGTGCCGGAGTTTACCCGCATGGTGGGGATCCCGAGTTGATAGGCCTGCTCAAGGCAGTCGATCGTGTGGTCGATGTTTTTCTGCCGTCTCTCCTTCTCGGGCGAGAGGAATCCCTGGTGGGTGGAGTAGCCCATGAGATCGAGACCAAGGACGAAGGCGTGACGCTTGATCTTCTGCAGAGTGGCATTGTCGGTGGATTCCAGTTGTCTCTGCAGGATTTCGAGTCCGTCAAAGCCCATGCGGGCGGCGTGCTCAAGATTGGAGGGCAGGGAGCGCAACTCCTTGCGGCGGAATCCCCAGAAGGAATAGGAGGAAACACCGATGCGGTTGGGGCCGCGGTGGGGGCGCTTGAGTTCGGGCTTCTTGTCTGCCTGGAGCTCTGGGGGCAGATCCACGGCAGAGACGGTGCCGAGGGCGGCGACAGTGCTGCCGGAGGCAGCAAGAAAATTGCGGCGGTTCATGGGAATGAGTTTCAGGGATCAGGGAGAAGATCTCCCATGCCCTGGTCGGCACGGACCTTGAGATCTCCGGTTTCGGGGAGAGCATGACTCTATTGGCTCCGATTTCCAGTGTTTGTGTTGGGAGAAATGTCCGTATAGTAATGGAGCGATGGAGCACGACAAGGAGCCCAGGATCTACCTCCTGCCCAATCTGATGACGACGGGGAACCTGTGTTGCGGATTTTTTGCGGTCCTCACGATCTTCAAGGGCATGCAGATGCCCGAGTTCGGGGATGCCAAGCATTACTATGAAACCTCCCTCCTCCTCATCTTCGGAGCCTGCCTTTTCGACCTGCTGGATGGTCGTCTCGCGCGGCTGGGCGGGCAGGAGTCGGACTTCGGGCGGGAGTTTGATTCGCTGGCGGACCTTGTTTCCTTTGGGATGGCACCTGCCCTGCTGTGCTCCAAGGCGGTCCTCCTGAATCTGGAATTACCGGAAGGATTCCAGCGGGCGGAATCGGGAGTGGGCTGGGCCATCGCCTTTATTTATCTTCTCTGCGGGGCCATCCGTCTCGCGCGGTTCAACTGTCTGGCGGTGATGGGATCGGAGGAGGATCTCAAGACCTTTCGCGGGATCCCCATTCCGATGGCGGCCGGATTCATCGCCTCCCTTACCTTTCTGATCATCTACCTCCACGATAACGACCGCGAACTTGGGGCGTGGAACTGGGTGTTGGCGGGTGCGATGCTTGGTCTGTCCTTCCTGATGATCAGCAGCATCCGTTATCCCAGTTTTAAAAAGGTCGGCTGGAGTACGCGGGCGAGTGTCCCTCTGCTTGCTCTGGGCACAATCTTCGTAGGGGCCACCATCGTCTTTTTCCAGGTACTGCCGGCGGTGTGGTTCTCTGCTTACCTCATCTACGGATTAATCCGTCCCATGCTCTCGATTCAACGGCGCAAGGCAGTGGAGGAAATGCTTGATTCAGAGGGTGAAGAGACTGTGGTGGACAAGGGAGAAGGTTGAGCAAATTGCTTAGAACTTCTTTATTATTTGACTTTTTTAAAATTAAAGAATAGTTTTTGGGTCTGCTGTTCTCATGTACCCCGCCAAACGCATTCACCTGACCCTGGTGACGGCCCTGATGTTTCTCTGCTCGGGCACCGTCCTTTTTGGAGGTATCCACACCCTTCGCAAGGGGGAGACCCTCTATGGCCTGGCGAGGAAGTATAAGACCTCGGTGTCAAAACTGAAGTCCTACAACGGGATCCGGGATCATCGGACTCTGCAGATCGGGCAGCGCATCAAGATTCCGAGCAGTAGCTCCCGGAGCACAAGTAGCACGAAGAAGGCAACGAGTTCTTATCCCAGTTCCAGCGTGGGACGAGGCAAGACGGTGGTGATTGATGCCGGCCACGGAGGAAAGGACTGGGGTGCCTACCGCGGTGGCGTAAAGGAGTCCTACCTGAACATGAAGGTAGCCGGCAAGCTGGAGTACTACCTGAAGAGGCACGGCTACCGGGTGGTGATGACGCGCCGGAGTGATTCCTTCCTTTCGCTTTCCCGCCGGGCGTCCATCGCGAATCGCTACCGCAATGCAATCTTTGTGAGCATTCACTTCAACTCCACCCGCAATTCCTGGGTGCGTGGAGCGGAGACTTTTTATGCCGGGGCGGCTGGCCGTCAGCTGGCCTCCTCAATTCACCGGGAACTGGCCAGTAAGTGCCGCATGAAGAACCGGGGAGTTCGCTTCGCCCGCTTCGCTGTGCTGGTGCAGACGAAGTGTCCGGCCGTTCTGGTGGAGTGTGGCTTCATCAGTAATCCGAGCGAACGCGCGCGGTGCGTGACCAGTTCCTTCCAGACTACTGCGGCCCAGGCCATCGCGGAAGGGATCCGGAAGTATCGCTGGCGGTAGGTTATCCCGTCCGGGGGATCCTGCTTTGTCCGAGGGCTAACGGAGTTCCACGCGGACCCGCGCCCCTGGCGGGGTGAATCCACTCTACGATCCGGAGGCGAGGCTTTTGGAAACATCCACCGCCGCGTCCAGGAAAGAGGGGCATCTCGGGTCCCAGCCGGTCGATCTGAGTTTCTCGTTACTCACCCGCTTGTGGCTCCAGGCCCGCTTGCGATTTTCCGGTCTCGGTCCCTGGGGCGGAATCGGGCGTGCAAAGATCTGCGCGAGGGCTTGATAACAATCGCCCTGGTGAAGGGGAGAGGAGTCCGCGACGTTATAGACCTGGCCGCGTGAAGTCTTGGCATGGCTGGCAAGGGAGAGGAGGGCGGAGGCGGCGTCGTCACGGTGGATCTGGTTGAGAAAGCGCCGTCCGTCTTCCTCGATGATGGCGGTGCCCTCCAGGAAGCGCCGGAGTATCACGCTGCGGCCCGGTCCGTAGAGTCCCGCCAGGCGGGCGACCGTGCCGTTCCCCTCCAGGACCTGCGATTCGGCTTCAAGGAGGAGAAGCCCCGTTTCGCGCGTCGGTTCGGCAGGCGATTCTTCGGTGACCAGGGATCCGTCGACCTGGTGATAGACGGACGTGCTGGAGACGAAGACGAGATGAGACTCAGGAAAGGTGGCGAGGAGGTGTCGGGAGCCGTCCAGAAAGACACTACGGTAGGCGTCGGCCCCACCCCGGCTGGAGGAAGCGGTGAAGATGATGGCGGCTGGAGGTTCAATTCCTGCGCTGAGCTGTTCGACCTGATCCGGGCTGGAGAGATCGCAGGGGAGGGCCCGGTCTTCACCCGACCTGGAGAGGGTGGTGACGTGCCAGCCCGTCCCGGAAGCCTGCCGGGCAACTTCCTGGCCGAGGTAGCCATGACCGGCGATGAGGAGGTGGCGATCCATCTGGTGAACGGGGAACGGTAAACCGCAGAAAGAAGCCTGCGAAGGGCAAACCCGGAACAGCATCGGATTTGTCAATTCACGGCCTTTCCTCTACGGGATGAATAGTAGTCCACCAGTCCCTTCACCACGGCATCGCGATACTCCCGGTAGAGCGACTTGCGCAGGGTTCCGGCTACTTCCATTTCACCGTCGTAGTCTCCGGCCTGGACCCGGGCGTGGATCTCCCCATTGTTCATGACGTAGGGTTCGCAGAAGAGAACGGGGCACTGGTAGAGGCGGTTGGCGAGGAGGTTGCGTGCCCAGAGGGCGGGACCGATCCGCCGGGTCGGTTTGCCCAGGCGATAGATGTAGGCGGGCAGGCCGGTGTCTTCCAGGAAGGCGGCGGCGAGGGCGGCGGCAAGGGCGGACTCTTCCTCGTGGACCTTCTGGAAAATCTTGTGCATGAGTTCAAGGCGTTCGTCCTCGTGGGCGATTTCGCCGTCCATGTAGGCACCGTGCAGGATCATGTGAAAGTGGTTGCGGGGCGAGAGACGAGGTTGGGCAGAATCCTCGCCCCAGTTTTCGGCATTGAAATGAAGGCAGAGGACGAGGTCGGGCTTGATGGTTTCATTGACCAGGGTGGCGCGGGCCCGAATCTCGGCAGTGCGGTAGAAGAGCTGTTCGGCCCGGGCGAGGACCTCTGCGGCCGGGGCCCCCGGCATGAGACGGGCGGCGTATTCCTTCAGGTCCCCGGGGCGCAGTTCGGTGACTGGTTCGCTGGCCGACCGGACGAGGGTCACGGTGGCGCCCAGGGACTGAAGTCGTGGGGCGAGCAGCCTGGCGGTCCGCAGGGTCATGTCTCCTTCGGTGACCGGGGTGGTGTCGTCGATCTGATACCAGCGCTCCTCCATGCGGGCCCACTCGCCCCCGATGTGACCGGGATCGATGGCGATGCGCACGCCGGCGAGGGGTTGGCCGGTGGGTTCGGAAGGGATTTCATTCGCAGGCCGCCAGTAGCGCGGCGGCGCCTGGCGGGTCTCTCCGACGGCAAAGGCGATTGCAGGACCGGGAGGGGACAGCTCCGAGGCCACCGTGACGGCGTTCTCTCCGATCTCGAAGTGCAGATTCTCTCCGAGGAGATAGATGTCCGTCAGGGCCGTTTCGAATTCCGCCCGGGTGAGAACGCCATCATACTTGGAGAGTTCGGTCCACTCGGGAGGGGTCCCGAGGTTGGCGAGGCGCGGATCAGGGGCGGGGAGTTCCGGGGTGGAATCGATCCGCGGGAGCCGGGTGAGGAGAGGGTAGAGGATCCCGACGAGGAGGATTACTCCAATAAGGTAGAGGGGAGATGCTTTCCGCAGGCGGCTGGACATCGCGATCCGTTGAATCCTGTTGTTGTTCGGCAGGGACCTGATTGACTTCTCGGAGTTTTCCCGCTGGCCGACTTTATACCATAGAATTCGCAGAATGATCAGAATCCTGTTTTTGGGCGATGTGGTGGGGGAACCGGGGCGCAAGGCTGTGACGGCCCGTCTGCGGGGGTTGCGGGAGGAAGAGAACCTCGATTTTGTGGTGGTGAATGGGGAGAACGCGGCCGGGGGGAGAGGGATCACATCGAAGATTGCGATCGATCTCCTGCGAGCAGGGGCAGCGGTCATTACCACTGGGGATCACGTGTGGGATCAGCGGGAAGTCATGGAATATTTTCCCACCGAGCCCCGTCTTCTGCGGCCGATTAATTATCCCGAAGGAGCCCCGGGGGCTGGCAGCGTGGTGCTGGAGACGGCGAAGGGGAAGGTGGGCGTGATCAATGCCCAGGGACGGGTTTTCATGAATCCGCCCCTCGAAAACCCTCTCAGCTTGGTGGAAGAGGCGGTGGAGGCGATGCGCGCGGAGGACGTGCGGGTCATCCTGCTCGATTTTCATGCGGAGGCCACCAGCGAGAAGATTGCGATGGGACGGGCCCTGGATGGGCGAGTTTCCCTGGTGGTGGGAACCCACACCCACGTGCAGACCGCCGATGAGCAGATTTTTCCCCGGGGGACTGCCTATCTGACGGATGCAGGCATGTGTGGGCCGGCGGAATCGGTGCTGGGACGTGAAATTGCCTCGGTTGTGTGGCGGTTTCGCAGCGGCCTGCCGACCAGATTTCCCGTGGCAAAGGGGCCGGTGCGGATCTGTGGGGTCATCGTGGGAGTGGACGAGGACAGCGGTCACGCCGTGGAGGTAAAACGGGTTGATGAATTGTTCAGTCCTGCAAACCAGAGCGTGGAAATGGCGGAATCGGAGGCCGAAATGGAGCAGGGGAGTGGAGCGAATGCGGCGGGAGCGTCCTCCGGGGGCTCGTGAGGTCCGGGAATCCCCTGAATTGTGGGGAGTTCACGAATTTCTGTCCCTTTTACTTTTTTTTTGACAGAGTAGAAAGCTCTGGTAATTTCCGCCCCGCTTTTGGCGGCGTTGGTCATTTCCTTCTGGGGCGCACTAAACCTTTCTCCGGGGGTGAACTATCCACATGTCGCGAGGAGCAAACATACCCCGCTCATGTAGCTCAGAGGTAGAGCGCGTCCTTGGTAAGGACGAGGTCGCGGGTTCAATTCCCGCCATGAGCTTAGAGAGAAGAGAACCAAAGATCCACAGCAAGCAAGCATATGGCCAAAGAACAGTTTGAACGGAACAAGCCTCACGTGAATGTCGGCACGATCGGCCACGTCGACCATGGAAAAACCACCCTCACCGCGGCGATCACAATGGTCCTCGCGGAAAAGATGGGAGGCGGTGACGTCAAGGCGTATGACGAAATCGATGCCGCCCCTGAGGAGAAGGAGCGCGGAATCACCATCTCGACCGCCCACGTGGAATACGAGACCGATAATCGCCACTACGCACACGTCGATTGTCCCGGACACGCCGACTATGTGAAAAACATGATTACCGGTGCGGCCCAGATGGACGGTGCCATCCTGGTGGTTTCCGCCGCGGACGGTCCGATGCCCCAGACCCGGGAGCACATCCTGCTGGCCCGCCAGGTTGGGGTGCCTGCCATTTGCGTCTATCTCAACAAGACGGACCAGGTGGATGACGAGGAACTTATTGAGCTCGTGGAGATGGAGATCCGCGAACTGCTCAGTCAGTATGAGTTCCCCGGTGACGACATTCCCATCGTGAAGGGTTCCGCCCTCAAGGCTGCGGAAGGTGACGCCGGCCACAAGGAGTCGATTCTCAAGCTGATGGAAGCGGTTGATTCCTACATCCCCGAGCCCGAGCGCCCCATCGACAAGGACTTCCTGATGCCCGTCGAGGACGTGTTCTCGATTGAAGGCCGTGGCACGGTTGCCACCGGCCGGATTGAGCGTGGAATCATCAAGAAGATGGGGGAAGTGGAAATCGTGGGCATCAAGGAGACCCAGAAGACCACCGTCACCGACATCGAGATGTTCCGCAAGCTTCTCGACGAAGGACGGGCGGGCGACAACGTCGGTCTTCTCGTGCGTGGGATCAAGAAGGAGGAAATCGAGCGGGGCCAGGTGATGGCCAAGCCCGGGTCGGTGAATCCCCACACCAGCTTCGAAGCGGAAGTGTACGTGCTCTCCAAGGATGAGGGTGGCCGCCACACTCCCTTCTTCAGCAACTACCGTCCGCAGTTCTACTTCCGGACCACGGACGTGACCGGCAGTATCGATCTCCCCGACGGAGTAGACATGGTCATGCCCGGTGACAATGTCACTTTGAAGATCAACCTTATCACCCCCATTGCGATGGAAGAGACCATGCGTTTCGCCATCCGGGAGGGTGGCCGCACTGTCGGTGCCGGCCGGGTTGCCAAGATCATTGAGTAACCACACCCCCGCGAATCACGAACAACAATCGATTTGACCAGGGGGCACTCGGGCTTAGCCGGGGTGCCCCTGATGCGCCGAAAGGACAGTAGCTCAATTGGTAGAGCATCGGTCTCCAAAACCGAGGGTTGTGAGTTCGAGTCTCGCCTGTCCTGCCAGCTCCCCCTCAGCAATCAATCACCCATGTTGAAGAAATTTTCCACCTTCGTCGGCGAGGTCAAAGGCGAGCTCCGCAAGGCCTCCTGGCCCTGGGATCCGGATCCCAAGGTCAAGGGCTTCAAGAAATACAAGGAGCTCATTGATTCCACGGTGGTCATCCTGATCGCAATGATCCTGCTGGCTGCCTACGTGGGGCTTTGGGACCTGATCCACCGTGAGGTCGTTGATTTTCTGACTCAACTGGGACGCTGATCGATCACATGCCGACCATTCCCCCGCCAAACCAACAGTGGTACGTGGTACACGTTCTCTCCGGGCAGGAGCAGAAGGTGGCCAAGAGAATTCGTGCCCTGACCGAACAGGAGGAACTCAAGGATAAGATCTACGAGGTCCTCGTGCCGACCGAGATGGTGTCCGAGGTCCGGCGTGGTAAGAAGACGGAGACCAAGAGAAAGTTCTATCCCGGTTATATCATCGTGAACATGAACCTTCTCACCGAGGACAACGGTCTGGTGGAGGACACGTGGTACTTTATCAAGGAGATGGAAGGGGTGATCGGTTTCGCAGGGACCAAGGACCGCCCCATCCCCATGCGGCAGCGCGAGGTGGAGAGCATGCTGGCCCAGATCAAGGAACGCGAGGACAGCGTGCGACCGGCCATCAGCTTTGAGGTGGGCGACACCGTGAAGGTGGCGGACGGTCCCTTTGAGAGCCAGAACGGGATCGTAGAGGAGATCGACGAGGAGAAGGGCAAGCTGCGCGTGGCGGTCACCATCTTCGGTCGCTCCACGCCCGTGGAACTCGAATTCTGGCAGGTCGAGCGGGGATAACCCGGTCGATAGCAGGGTCCCGGCGTCGGGACATCCTCCAAATATATTCAAACCCCTAATTTTCAAACCCCACTCACCCCATGGCAAAAGAAGTCAAAGGCACCCTCAAGCTCCAGATCCTGGCCGGACAGGCGAATCCCTCTCCTCCGGTCGGCCCGGCTCTCGGTCAGGCTGGCGTGAACATCATGCAGTTCTGCAAGGATTTCAATGCGGCCACCCAGCAGCAGGCCGGCGATCTCCTCCCCACCATCATCACCGTCTACTCGGACAGCAGCTTTGACTTCGTGACCAAGCAGCCACCCGCTGCCGTGTTGCTGAAGAAGGCCGCCAACCTCGCTTCCGGATCGGGGGAACCGAACAAGGAGAAGGTCGGTTCGATCACCAAGGACAAGCTCATGGAGGTGGTGAAGATCAAAATGCCGGACCTCAACACGGATGATCCCGAGCAGGCGGCCAGGATCCTCGCAGGAACTGCCATGCAGATGGGCCTCGAGATCGAGGGGATGTGATTTGTCCGCAGATTCCAGATTTCCAGGAAGAAACCAATAGACCAATAACCGCAGGAGGATCAGATCCGGTCCATTCGTACTGCAACCAGAACAATGGCAAATAACCGAAGTAAACGATACCAGAAGGCTGCGGAGCTGGTGGAAGACCGCCCCTACGCCCTCGCTGATGCGGTGGGAACACTGAAGAAGTTTCCCGTCCCCAAGTTTGACCCCACCGTGACGCTCTCCTTTCGGCTCGGGGTGGATCCCAAGAAAAGCGACCAGATGGTGCGCGGAAGCGTGGCGCTTCCGCACGGAACCGGGAAGAATGTCCGGGTGGCAGTCTTTGCTCAGGGTGACGCTGCCAAGACGGCCACCGAGGCAGGTGCCGACCATGTGGGCTTCGAGGATCTTATCAAGAAGGTCCAGGGTGGTTTCACGGATTTTGACGCGGCCATTGCCACGCCCGATGCGATGGGCGAAGTGCGCAAGATTGCCCGGGTGCTGGGACCGCGCGGTCTCATGCCCAACCCCAAGACCGGCACGGTGACCGAAGACACCGCCACCGCGGTGAAGGCTGTGAAGGCGGGCAAGGTCGACTACAAGCTGGACAAGAATGGCAACATTTCGGCAGCCATCGGCAAGGTCTCCTTCTCCGAGGAGCAGCTGGCGGAGAACGCCTCCTCCCTCATCGAGAGCGTGGTGAAAGCGAAACCCGCCTCCGCCAAGGGAAACTACATCGAGAACGTCACCATCGCAGCGACCATGCTCCCGGGCCTGAAACTGGAGAACGTTGCAGCAGCCACCGAATAAGATCATGAATCCCGATAAACAGATTATCGTCGACGAATTACTGACCCGGGTGAACGGCTCGCCGTTCCTGCTGGTGGTAAACTACACCGGGATGACGGTCCCCGAGTTTAATGAACTGCGCGGTCGACTGAGGGAAGGAGGGGCCGAGTGCCACGTGGCCAAGAACAGCTATATGAAGCGGGCCCTGGAATCGGCCGGCATGTCCGGACTGGAGGAGATCCTGCAGGGACAGACCGCCTTCATTACTGGAGAAGAGGATGTGTGCGGGGCGGCCAAGGCAGTGGCGAACTTCGTCAAGGAGTTCAAGAAGCCCGAGGTCAAGGCCGGCCTCCTGGATGGAGAACTTCTGAATGAGGTGCAGATCAAGGTGCTTGCCGACCTGCCGTCGCGCGAGGTGCTCCTCTCCACCCTGCTGGGCGTTATCAACGAGCCGGCCTCCATGCTGGCCCGGGTGCTCAATGAGCCCGGCGCTTCCCTGGCCCGGGTGGTGAAGGCGAAGTTCGACGAAGGTGATTAGGATGCCGCTTACCAGGAATCCTCCAACACTCCACGATTCAATTACTTCATCACGACAACAAATTTCAAGGGATAGCCAAGGCCGCATCCGCGGCGGTGGCTGGTAAACACAGATGGTTCCTCGTCGGATCGCCGGCTGGCGGTCTTAAGCGACACGGAGCTCCGTAAACGACGATACCGAAAGACAAATACAATGGCTGATATAAACGCAATCGCAGAAGAACTCGGAAAGCTGACCGTGCTGGAAGCTTCCGAACTGGTAAAGAAACTGGAAGATGAGTGGGGCGTGAGCGCTGCTGCTCCCGCCGCCGCTGTTGCGGTCGCTGCCCCGGCAGAGGCTGAAGCTGCGGAGGAGAAAACGAACTTCGACGTGTCCCTTGAGAGCATCGGAGGCAACAAGATCCCGGTCATCAAGGCCGTGCGGGAAGTTGCCAGTGGTCTCGGACTCGCCGATGCCAAGAAGCTCGTCGAGAGCGCCCCGGTCAACGTGTTGGAAGGGGTAGCCAAGGACGACGCCGAGGCGGCCAAGGCCAAGCTCGAAGAGGCTGGTGCCACGGTTGAACTCAAGTAACCGGCTTTTTTCTGCCGGGGTCTGCCAGCAGGCCCCGGCAGGAACGCCTGGTTCGACTTCAGGTTCCTTCCTTACCGAAGACGGAAAACGAGGAACCTGGAGTCGGAGCAGCCGCTCCGGCACCATAAAAACAGGGGATCCTGCCTCCCTCGAAGTCCCGCGAGAGCGGTGCCGAGAGGGAGATTCCCCGCCCCGAACCCAGCAAACCGCCATCCCGCAAGGTTGGCGTCAATCCCACCAACGAGAGAGACGACTATGGCTGACCGCCGTTACTTCGGAAACATCGAAGAAGTTATTGAGCCGCCCAACCTCATCGAGGTTCAGAGCAAATCCTACGAAGACTTTCTGCAACAGGACATCGCCCCGTCCCAGCGGACTGAGACCGGCCTGCAGGCCGTGTTCAAGGAGGTCTTCCCCATCACCAGCTACGATGAAACCATCGAGCTGGATTTTGTTTCATACGATATCGAGGATCCGAAGATCACGGCCCTTGAGGCCCTGCGGACGGGCGAGACGTTTAGTGCTGCTCTTTATGTCACCTTCAAGTTGAAGGACGAAACGGGCACCAAGAAGGAACGCGTCTACATGGGAGAACTGCCCATGATGACCCGCCGTGGGACCTTCGTAATCAATGGAGCGGAGCGGGTGATCGTCTCCCAGTTGCACCGCTCTCCGGGGATCTGCTTCGAGAAGTCGATTCACCTCAACGGCAAGACCCTCCATTCCTTCAGGATCATCCCGGATCGTGGTTCCTGGCTGGAGGTGCAGTTTGATACCAATGATCTGCTCTACGTCTACCTCGACCGCCGCCGTCGTCGCCGCAAATTCCTGGCCACCACCTTTCTGCGGGCCCTCGGGTATCCGAGCGAGCGTGAACTGATCGAGCAGTTCTACAAGGTCAAGAAGCTGAAGCTCAGCGAATCGATGGACGAGGAAGAGCTCAGCCCCATGGTTCTCTTTGATGACATCAAGGACGGGGACCTGGTAGTGGCCCGGGCCTACGATCCGCTGACCATCGGAGTGGTTCGCCAGCTTCTGGCCCTCAAGATCAAGACCATCGAGGTGGTCGATTCCCGCCAGGGCGAGATTCTTCTCAAGTCGCTGCGCAAGGATCCCGCGGAAGACGAGGAGAGTGCGCTCAAGGACATTTACAGGAAACTGCGGCCGGGGGATCCGCCCACTGCCGCCAACGCGCGGGCCCTGCTCAAGCGTCTCTTCTTTGACCCCAAGAAGTATGATCTCACCCGGGTGGGGCGCTACAAGATCAATCAGAAGCTCAAGATCGACGTTGATTCCACCGAGCGCATCATGGTGGCGGAGGACTTCCTCGCGGCGGTCAAGTATCTCCTTAATCTGAAAAAAGGAGATGGCACGATTGACGACATCGATCACCTGGGCAGCCGCCGTGTGCGTGCGGTGGGCGAACTCCTGGCCAACCAGTGCCGGGTGGGCCTGGCCCGCACCGAGCGCCTGGTCAAGGAGCGCATGACCCTCTTCGATGTGAACATCGAGGGGATGACCCCCCAGAAACTCATCAACCCGAAGGCTCTCAGTGCGGTGGTGCGCGACTTCTTCGGACGGAGTCAGCTCAGCCAGTTCATGGATCAGACCAACCCGCTGGCGGAACTCACCCACAAGCGTCGTCTCTCGGCCCTCGGGCCGGGTGGCCTCAATCGCGACCGGGCCGGCTTCGAGGTGCGGGATGTGCACCCCTCCCACTACGGGCGGATCTGTCCCATCGAGACTCCGGAGGGGCCGAACATCGGCCTCATCAACTCGATGTGTACATACGCGCGGATCAACGAGTTCGGCTTCATCGAGACTCCCTATCGGAAGGTGAAAAAAGGCAAGGTCAGCAACCAGATTGAGTATGTCACCGCCGATCAGGAGGAGACCTTCATCATCGCGCAGGCCAACAATCTGATCAACAAGGACGGAACCTTCATAAACAAGCGCGTGACTGCGCGTGAGCGGGGGGAATTCCTTGAGATGGATCCCGAGAAGGTGGACTACATGGACGTTTCGCCCAAGCAGCTCGTCTCGGTGGCAGCGGGAATGATTCCCTTCCTTGAGCACGACGATGCCAACCGCGCGCTCATGGGTTCCAACATGCAGCGCCAGGGGGTGCCGCTACTCGTTTCGGAGGCGCCCTTCGTGGGAACCGGGCTGGAAGAGAAGGCCGCCCGTGATTCGCGTGCGGTGGTGGTGGCGGAAGCCGATGGGGTGGTGGCAGCGTCCACCGCAGAGTATATCGTGACCACCAAGGACGGGGCGTTGCCAGTCTCGGACGAGCGCTTTCTGAGTGATCCTGAGTCGGTCAAGACCAAGTCGGACAAAGGGATCTTCGTCTATCCGCTGCGCAAATTCATGCGTTCGAATGCGGGCACCTGCATCAACCAGAAGCCCCTGGTGAATTCCGGCGACAAGATCAAGAACGGCCAGATCATTGCAGATGGACCCAACACCGAAGACGGGGAGCTCGCCCTCGGCCGCAACGTGCTGGTGGCCTTCATGCCCTGGAACGGCTACAACTTCGAGGACGCCATCGTGATTTCCCAGCGCCTGGTGAAGGAGGATGTCTATACGTCCATCCACATCAGCGAGTTCGAAGTGGCGGCCCGGGACACCAAGCTCGGACCGGAGGAGATCACCCGTGACATTCCGAACGTGGGGGAAGAGGCCCTCAAGAACCTTGACCACGACGGGATCGTGCGCGTCGGGGCGGAGGTGAGGCCCGGCGACATCCTGGTGGGTAAGATCACGCCCAAGAGCGAGACGGAACTCGCTCCGGAAGAGCGTCTCCTGCGTGCGATCTTCGGTGAGAAGGCCGCGGATGTGAAGGACACCTCCCTGCGGGTTCCCTCGGGTTGCACCGGGATCGTGCAGGACATCCGGATCGCCACCCATGGAGTAGCCCGGCGCCGGTCGGAGGATGTCAATCCGGCCGAGATGAAGAAGCAGCTCAAGAAGATCAACGACGATTACAAGAAGAAGAAGGACCAGCTCACCGATCAGCTGACCGAGAAGCTGTCCGATATTCTTCTCGGGGAGAAGATTCCCCTCGATGTGGTCAACGCCCAGAGTGGCGAGATCATCATCCCGGCCAACCGGAAGATCACCAAGACCCTCCTGCGCAAGCTGGCTGCGGTTTACGATCACATCGAGATCGACCCGAGCCCGATCCGGAACAAGATCCTTGAGATCATCAGTTCGTTCGAAAGCCGTTTCGGCGAACTGGACGCCGACCGGGAACGCCGCCTCGACCAGATCGAGAGCGGGGACGAGATCGACCCGGGTGTCATCAAGGAGGTGAAGGTCTTCGTGAGCGCCAAACGGAAACTCTCGGTGGGTGACAAGATGGCCGGACGCCACGGTAACAAGGGTGTGGTGGCCGTCACGGTGCCGGAGATGGACATGCCCTACCTTGCTGACGGGACGCCCGTGGACATCTGCCTCAACCCGCTTGGCGTGCCCTCGCGGATGAATGTGGGGCAGGTGCTTGAGACCCACCTCGGAGTGGCCGCCAAGGCTCTCGGCTTTACGGTGGCGACCCCGATTTTCGACGGGATTCCGGAGGACAAGATCTGGGAATACATGTCGGAGGCCAAAAGGGTGGACGGGGTCCAGATCGTGGGCGATGGCACCGAGAAGGCCCGTGAACGCAGGCCTGATGAGCCGGTGGGCCCGGGATTTACCTGGATCGGTGACGGCAAGGACGGATCGGTCGGCGGCAAGAGCACGCTCTATGACGGCAGGACCGGGGAGGCCTTTCACCAGCCGGTCGTGGTTGGCCAGATTTACATGCTCAAGCTCGGGCACCTGGTTGCGGACAAGATTCACGCCCGCGCGGTCGGCCCCTACAGTCTGGTCACCCAGCAGCCGCTGGGAGGAAAGGCGCAGTATGGCGGCCAGCGCTTCGGGGAGATGGAGGTCTGGGCCCTGGAAGCCTACGGGGCGGCCTAC
>DLRK01000187.1 GCA_002501065.1 Akkermansiaceae bacterium UBA7890 | reverse complement strand
CGAGGAAGCCAGAGCCGCTCTCGAGGCTAAGCATCCGCCCGGCGCCGACGTGGTCGCACGCTTCTGTCTGGCAAGAGAGTCGCTACGCAATGCGGAGGCTGATCCCGAATCTGTTATTCGGGACTTTGCGGAGGCAGGTGGAGATAAGGCATCCGGGCCGGTACTCGCGGCCGCAGCGCTCCTCTCGCTGGACGTCGCCGATCGAAAGCTTCACGAAAAGTATCGTCGGGCTTATCTGGATGAATACGCCGAACGCCCCGCCATGTGGACGGCGACAGCATTCTTCCTGGATCGCTACCACCGTTACTGGATGTATCATCCACCGTTCGTCGCAGGCTGGACCTACGGCCGGCGTCAGGGGTATTTTCTGGGCATTGGTGAGCCCGAAGATGCGAACCGCTCCCTGCAAATCGAGTTAAAGACTCTCGATGGCGATACTGTCCGCTTCCCCAAGAAGGACGAGGACAAGTGGACGGTCATTTCCTTTGTATCAAGCGCGGAAGGAAGCGGCTATCTTGCCCGGTATGGAAAGTTTACCGATGCAAGGCCTTTTAATAACGTCAACCTGTTGACCGCAGTGCTGAACGACGATGCGAATGCGACGCGGAAGGTATTGGAGGCCAAGAAAAGCCCCGACCCTTTCCCAACCATGCTTGTACCCGGAGGCACGCAGAATCCGGTCGTGCAAAAGCTCGGCATGATTGTGGAAGACGGGGAAGACCAACCGGCTCACCATGGAAAACCCAATCTATTGCTTCTCCGGCCTGACGGAAGCATCGCGCTGTCGTTGTCCGGCCTGACCATGAGATTTTTGGGAGACAACGTAATCCAGAACGTAATCGAGCTACACGACGAAAAGATGGTCGATGAGGCACTGACCCGTGGCGATCTTGACGAGGCCAAGCGGTTGGCCTTCGCATTTGCGCCGGTCGAAGGGCCGACGCCGGAGGGTGAGAAAAAGAAGCCTGCCCCAAAGATCTCCATCCCGCACCTGCGCAGCCGGGCCAAGGTCTGTCTGGCGATGGGTGATCTGAAGGCCGCCTATGCCGACGCCGAGCAGGTCTACCTGACGGTGAAACAAAAAGCCGGCTATATCAGCATGCGGACAGATGACCTCGAAGAGACCGAAGCGCTTCTGGAGACGATCCGGAAGAAGAAAGATGATGCGAAGCAGTAAGGGTCGCCACAATCGCTGGAGATCAGGTTTTTCCTCCAGGTCATAACCTGAAGGTCGCAGGTTCAAATCCTGTCCCCGCAACCAATGAAGGCCCCGAACTGCAGCCAAAATGCAGCGGGCCGTGGAAACCTGGTCTCCTCGTCACCGGGTCCGTCGAGGTAGCGCTGCAATACGTGCCCGCTCCTGATGACGATTTCAATCTGAGCCTCCTGCCCGTGGGACTCTGTGATCTCCCAGGAACCCCGGCGCATGACCTTTGTTGCAACCGTTTCGAGGTTGGGATTTCAACGATTGCGGAGGTTCGCAGGCGCATTTCCTTTTGGAACGCGATCCGTGGCCGGCGTCAAATCAACTTCGTTGTCGGGGAGACGCCTGAGGTAGACGTAGATCGCGCTGCAGAGAATTCGATCCTCTGAATCGAGAAAACAGGTTTGGAGCTGCGTTTTACCCGCCGGGAGATTTGTGCGGAACGTCACCTGTTGCGATCCGGGACCGGCATCGAGCGTATAATTGCTCTCCGCGATCTGCACATTCGCCGCGGCGATCGGCCGGGCGCTCCGGCTCCGGTCCCCGGCGCCTGCCATGCCTTCGGACAGAGTCTTGGTGGACTCCTTTGGCCAGCGGCGTAGTTCCAGTTCGTAAGCGCCTTCGCAATCGACGATCACGTTCCAGTAGCCCTTCGCCCGGGCCTGGGTCAGTCCGCTGCGGTTGTCGCAGTAGTCTCCGGTCCAGTCCTGGGCGTAGAGGATCATTGGGTTGGCGTTCTCCGAGCCGACCGTGATCCAGCGTTCCTTATCGAAGAGCGCCTTCGCTTCCGCGTGCCAGGCTTCGTAGTGAGCGGTCATCGCGGTCACGATCCCGGGGTGGTCTGTGGCGACGTTCCTGGTCTGCCCGGGATCTTCACCGACGTGATACAGCGTGTGGCGGCCAACAAGCCGCCACTTTTTCCAGAGGACAACCGCGGAATTCCAGGCTGCACCCGATACCCGGTACTGCACTACCAGCTTGCGATCCGGAACCGTTTTGTCCTCACCTTTCAGGAGGCGGGCAAGGCTTGTGCCGTCGAATGAGGCGTCGTCCCGTTTCAACCCGCAAAGGTCGATCAAGGTCGGGAGAAGATCCTGGACCTGGGTGAGATCATCGATATCCGTGCCGTGCCTGAGTTTGCCCGCCGGCCAGCGGACAAAGCAAGGGACGCGGTGCCCGCCCTCGTGAACGCTCGTTTTCTTGTCCCGCATCCCGGCATTGAAAATCTCCTTTGCCTGGTTGCTCTGTGTCCCGTTGTCAGAAAGGTAGATGAGCAGAGTGTTGTCGCGCAGCCCTCTCTCTTCAAGGAAGGCCTCCAACTTGCCGAGGTTCTCGTCGAGGTTGGCGATCATGCCATAGAACTCGGCGGGCATCGGCTTCCCGTCGTGCTTCCCGCGGTAGGGTTCCGCATACTTCTTCTCACAGATGTTGGGAACGTGCGGAGTGTTGGTGGGCAGGTAGAGGAAGAAGGGTTTGCCTTCGGCCTGCATCTTCTCGATCCACTTCATCGACTTGTCGAAGAAGATGTCGGTGCAGTAGCCTGCAAACTTCTTGTCGACTCCGTTGTGCGAGAGGACCGGATCGAAGTAAGTGTTCTGCCAATAGTCGGCCAGCGAGGTGATCCCCCAGGCGCGGTGGTGGACCGTCTCCTGGAATCCGCGGTCCTGCGGGCGGTGGGGATAGCTGTCCCCCAGATGCCACTTGCCAAAGTGCCCGGTCGCATAACCAGCCTTCGCAAAGAATTCCGGCATGGTGGGGAACTCCCGCCGCATCATTGAGCGCCCCTGGCACACGGCGGTGCAACCGTTTCTCATGGCATCGACACCGGTCATGAGTTGCCCGCGGGTGGGGGAGCACATCGGGGCGACGTGGAAGTCGGTGAAGTGGACACTCTCGGAGTGCAACTGGTCCATGTGGGGTGTCTTCAAGACCGGGTTGCCGTGGCAGGAGAGGTCGCCGTAGCCCTGGTCGTCGGTGATGATCAGGATGACGTTGGGCTTTTCACCAGCGGCGGTGAAGATCGCCGCGAGGGAGAGGAAAAGAAAACCGAGAAGAATGGGAGGTCGTGATCGTGACTTCATCTGAATGCATTTTGTGTCGCGCTCCTGTCAGGAATGCTGTTCGTGGGCAGCGTTGATGAAAACGAGATGGATTTCATGCTCCTGCGGCTCATAGCTCGACCCGTGTGTAGGGGCAGGAGAGATAAGTTGGGTAGGGAGTCCCGCCGTAACGGATGATCTTGCGGTGACTGCTGAAGAAGTCGATACGGGAAGCATCGGGATCGAGCTTGATGGTCGTCGTCCAGACGCCGCGCTTGGGATCGTGGACCATTTCGGCTGAGTTGGCAGCGGGGATCATTTCGCTCAGGTAACGTGGGCTGCCATCGGACGCACGATCATGCGTCCACCAGAGACGGCCACTTTCCTCGCCGGAATCCGCCGGGAAATGAACCGTGATCTCAAGGTTGCCGTCTTTGATTGCGTGTTTGACCGCCGGGGGGATCAGCAGGGCGTCTTTCACCTTTTCGGGAAAGAAATGCCGCAGGAGAAACGCAGGCAGGTTCGCCTGCTCCCTCTCCAATCTGGGATGCCCCCTTTTCCCATGGCCCGTATTGGCGCCGAGATAGAGGGGGATGTCAGGGTGATGTGCACCTCCCCACGCCAGATCGTAGGCCACCATGTCGTGAGTGCCGGGATGAAACAGCATGGCAACCTTGCGCGCACGAAGCGCTTCCAGGTTGCGGGAGATGAAGACATCGTCAGCGATGTCGTTCGCGAATTTCTCCAGTTCCCCCCAGGTATGGCCCGCATCCAGAGCGGCCTGGTTGAAATTGGGGCCAAAGTGTCCGCCCGAAAAGCCTCGCTGCTTACCACCGTTCTCGAAATGCTTTTTCCGGGCCACAGGATCGCAAAGCCGGAGCGGGGAATCCCAGATCGGCGATACCGTGGCGTGAACGGCGGTCATCCGCTCGTCGTGGAGTATCGCCATCGAGGGAGAGGCGCCGTTTTTTGATCCGCCGGTCACGGCGACCTTGCCTTTCTCGAAGTGATCCGTTTCCGCGTAGGCGGTGGTGATCGCCCGCATCAGGGTCGCGGGCCACGCCCAGTACTGAATCTTGTAGTGGGGGTTGAGCGTCTTGGCGAAGCGTCTCTCGGCCGCCTGAGCCATTTCTCTTTCCCCGTAGCTTCCTGGTTCCTGAACCACGGTCATGACCAGGCCGACGCCGTTCTTGAGCAACTTCTGCCGCAGTGGATTGGGCATGGTGTCTTTCTCCAACCGGGCTGGTGAATTTCCGCCGGTGAGATGGAAGCCCTTCGCCTTTCGCTCTGCGGGAACGACCATGCGAACCGGAACGCGGTAGTCCTGGCCAGGCCACAATTCACCGACATTGATGGTGACGAGTTTCTGGCGGGTGGCGATCGGGCCCTCGACCCGGTGCCATTTCTGGAGCACCTCGATCTTGAGCGTACCCGGATCGCGGATGGTCTTCCGGTCGAAAATCTCCTTGGCGGGTGAGGTTCCGATGGGCGAGAGAATAAGGGTGACGAAGAGGGCGTGTGATTTCATGAGATCGAACCGGGGTGGGTGAGTGGCGTTAGTTTGGTTGAGACCCAATCGACTTCAGTTGAAAAACGCTGAGATTCTCGTGGTTACCAGCTTCGAGTTCGTGTTGGCCAAGGGAGATCTCGCCGGGGGTCGTGATTTTGGTCGTAGCAGTCGATGTGTTTGCCATTTTCCCGATGCCGTAGTCGCCCGTTATTGGTTGCGCTGTTTGATAATTGACCTGATCAGATCGCGCGTAGCTTGGTCCAGTTCCGACGGTGATAGTCTCAACTCCTTTCCATCCTGATCCCAGATGACATAGTGGCCGTCGGCGATGCCGATGTAGGTGCCCTGCATCTGATGCTGACCTGAAGAGTCACGGAGTTTTTCGGGTTGGTCAAATTGGAACGGTATTTCCTGTTCGGCGATCTTCTCCAGACCTGAATTGCGCAGCCGTATATTGGCAACATGACGCTGATCCTTGAGACTCAGTCTTTTCCACGGGATGCTGATCGATTTGCCGTCCTTGCGTAGAAGATGAACCTGCCCGTTTCCGTAGCGGACGAATTTTCCATCGATGGTGTATTTGCCTGTGCGATCGACGAATTGATGAAGGGTCTCAGCATCGCTCGTGCCTGTCGAAGGGCTGGATTTTTCCGCGAGTTCTGCAATTGCCTGCGTGAGCGGTTCTCCGACCGGCACTGCATCCTCTGCTGGAAACTGGCCCCGTAACATTTCACCCGCCAGACCGGTCAGCCACAAATAGTGGTCACTGGGCAATCCCTCGTATGTCAGAAAACTACTTGCGCCGACTGGAGGATTGTTGGTGCACTTGAAAATGGCGGTCCCCTCATCGATTTCGTCAAACATCGCGACATAGATCATTCTGGCCCCGGCGTTCCTGCAAGCGACGGCTTGTGACCAGAGGAATTGTCCCTTCAGTCGCGGGATCTCGCCCAGTTCGGCGCTTTTGTCATGAGTCTTGCTCAGGTTCTGCCAACTGAACCCGGGAAAAATGACGGGGAGATATTCAAGTTTGTTGCTCTTTGCCCATTCCATGTCGGGGGTCACTGTTTTTGCCGCGTGGCGTTTGGCAGAATCGGGTGAGTTATACCTGCCAATGGTCCATGGGCTGATGATGTCCGCCTTTTTCATCAACTGGTGCAGTCTCTGGTCGCTTACGGCATCGCGAGTCAAGGTGCGCCAGAAACAGGGGACACCGAGTAAAACGGTGTTGTTGCCATACTTGGGATCAGATTTGAGGAAAGTGATCAGTTCGTCACACTCTGCAAGCGTGTATTGCCGGTCGTCCCCGAAGCCAATACCCCAGACGCCAACCACTGGTTGGCCGTTGTGGTGCAGATAGGAAGGGTCTTCGGAAATGTTCAGCTGATTGACAATACGCTTCCAGTCCTTGATCACAATTCGGGCGATTTCCCCCTGGTTCAATCCGGACAGGTCATACATCAGCGCCCATATCCGGCCATTCCGGTTAGCGGCCGCCTGCACATTGGCCGTTACCACATTGCGCTGTCTGATACCTGTTGGATCACGCAGGTCGGCACCGAAACGTTGCAGGAAGACGCCATCAATCCCTGTCTCCCGCATCCACTGAAAATGACGTTGGACTGTTTTGCCGTTATAAGGGCTGAACACGAAGGCGGTGTCGCCATTCTGGTGACGGAAGGGGGTGCGGTATTTTTCGTCTCTGTCAAACTCGCTTAAATCCGGCCACAGATCGATCGTGCAGATGCCTGGCTTGAAGAGGTTGCCGGGGCCGCAATAGTGAGCCCATCCTCGTCCCGATCCGTCCCCTTCCGCCGAGAACCAGCCTTGATAACCGCACATCAGTTTCCCATCAAGGGTTGTGTTCTCAACGCCCGGATAGTGCTTGCCCTTGAATGGTTTTAGATCGCGATATGGATCCTGTTGACCGACTGCCATCGCAGTCAGAAACCCAAGAACGGGAAATAGACTGCTAACTGTAATCCGTATTGCGTCGCTGGATCGCATAGGAGTTCTCCTCCTCAATAAGAACATGAATTCAATCGGCCATCACTGCCAGGAAGTCCCTTTTCCGGGCCGGGCTTCCTGGAGGCCCGGAAGCTGCGGATGGTGGGGGAGCCGGTGCGCTTTCTGACAGGGCAGGGCCCTTGGCTTGCGACGCGGGACATCAAGATCTAATCCTCACGATTCCTCATGCTCTTCTTTTACTTGAGGATCCTGAGGTAAGCAACGAGATCCAGAAGTTCGGTCCGGGACATGGTGGTTTCGAGACCTGATGGCATGACGGACACGGTCTCAACGTCCTTGATCTGGCCATGGCCATACAGCGTTCGCTTGCCCGAACTGTCGATCACTTCATCATACCGGCCCTCACCGCTAACATTTCTACGCAGGGTGCCGGTGAGAACGTTGCCATTGCGAAGCGTGATCTGTTGAGTCAGAAACCCGGTCTTCACCGCCTTCGCCGGATAAAGGATGGAATCGACCAGGTAGGCGGTGTCATGCGAGGCGGCGATATTTGTAAGCAGCGGCGCTTGCACCGTGGTGTTCCCGCTCTCATGGCATGTGTGACAGGCCCGCCTCCTGAACACCATGAGCCCCCGTTCGGGACTTCCGGTCGAGGCGCTTGACAGGATGAAACGACGTAAATCGGCTTTGTCCCCGGCCCTCACCGTCTTGCCGCTCAGAACCGCCTCAGAGAAAGCGAGATCATCCCGAATCCCGGCACCATGTTGTTTGAGCAAGCGCTCTTTCGTGTCCTCAAGAAGATGTAGCGCGGCCATCTGGTCGCTACAGGTCTGCAGGCTTCGCAGTGAGACAATCGCAATATCGCGATGCTCGGACAGCAGAAGCTGGGTCCACGTCTCTTTGTCAGGTGTCTTTTCCAGAATGGCCAGGGTCATCAGAGCATCCAGTCTTCTGGCAAGATCAGTCTGTGCGTCCAGGACGAGATCACGACAAAGGGCAGCGGCCGATTGATCGCCTGCGTGACGAATCCCCAGCAGGCGGTGTGTCTGGGCGCGCACTCTGGCATTCTCATCAGCCATTAAGCTTCTGAGGATCGGCAGGTCTCCGGTTCCCGTTTCACCTCCTTCAATCACCTTCAGCAAAGCCAGTTTTTCCTCGGCCTTTTCGATGTTCCCTGCGCGCGCCAGAAAACGAATGCGCGCCTGGTCAATGGCCGCGTTGGATGACCATTCCATCCGCTTCAGGGCGTCCAGTCCCTGCGCGAATACGGTGGCGGAGACTTCGGGCGTGCTGAGTCGTTCCGTGACGATGTCTTCCACCGCACTCTTCAGACTGGCGTGGGGCCAGCGTCGGGCGAGATTGAGCAGTTCCGTGGGGTCGAGTGGTCCTGGTTCAGCGATAAAGCGCGCGAGAATCTTGCGTGCTGTCAAGGCAGGAGCAACGCCGCCGGCGGACAACTCGTTCTTTTTCTCTTCGAGATGCTTGAGCTCTTCGCGCAGAGGTTTCAGTTCCGGTGAGGTCGAGCGAAAGAGGGCGGCCAGTTCCCGTTCCTGGGCGCCGTTCCGTTTCCTGGGATCCAGCATCACTGCCGCGGCAATCGGGCCGGGCAGCCCGGACTCGCTGAGATCCGGTTCAGGCATCGTCGTCAGGGACAGGCGGAAGCGGCCGATGTTGTGATATTTGATCGGGCAGTCCTGATCGAGCTCGACCTGCATGAGACGGCCTGGACCGCCCGGGACGGGATGGGCAAAGGAGAATACGGCGACCCGCGCCGGACCGCCTCTTGTGTGGCCGTCCACCGCCCAGCCCTGATTCTTGCCGGGATCAAGCGCTTTGCTGATTTCCCAGTCTTTCTGCGAGTAACTCGCCTTCGCCCTGGCCAGCGGAACGTCTTTCAGTTCGTTCGTCGCGCCCGCTTTCACACGGATATGGGTGAGGACAAAGTTGCCGTTGCCATGGGAGTAGCGGCCTTTGGTCAGGCGTTTGTCGGGGATGATCTCGAGGCGCAGGCCGGTACTGTCTTTCGGCGGGTTTTCAAATGTTACGGTGTAGCCGTCTGTTTCGGGATCCCTGCCGAGGGCGAGTAATGACAGGTCATCCAGTTGTTTGAGACTTGCGCCGGCGCGACGGTGCGCCGCTTGCGGGCGCAGGGCCAACCAGTTGGCTTTGTCGACCTTTTCCCGTATTCCGATCTCCCATTTTCGACGGGAGGCAAGCTGCTGCGGACTTTCGCTTTCCAGGCGCTCCCTGAGGGCGGCGATGTTTTGGTCGAGTCCGGCCACTTTCTCATGCGCTTCGGGATCGGGAGTTCTGAAGCCTTTGCTGCTTTCGTAGAAGGCCTCGTCCAGAGCGATCAATCCCGCCAATCGCGTCTCGGGATCCGCGTCACCAAGCAGGGCGGAAAAATGTTCGCTGTGTCCGTAGCGAGCAATCTCAAGTGCCGCCATGAATCGCAGCCGCCGGATCCTGGCCGCATCGCCGCGCAGTGCCTGGACCAGTGCCGTACAGCGCGTCGCCGCGTCGCGAAAACCGAGGGCGGCTTCGAGCTGAACAGCAGGGTCAGGATCATTCAGCAGATGCCGCAAGTCCTGATTCTTCTGCTTGTCGAGTTCACGCAGAAATTGAATAGCCAGTCGCCGCACGCGCCAGTCGTCGTGCGAAAGGGCCTTGTGGACGTGACTTGCCGCTGCTGTCCACCCACTCCGGCGGAGTGTCCAAAGCGCTTCCACCGCGGCCAGTGGATCTCCCTGGGCCAGGGCCTTGTCAATCACTGGCAATGAGGAGGCGGGACCGTTGGCCAACAGATCATCCTTCGCCTTTGCGCGTTGCGTGTGATTCCGATGTCCCAGTCCGCCAGCAGTACTGGGAGGCGTCTTTTTGTCTGTGTAGCGAATCCGGTAGAGACGACCAGTGAGATCGTTCTCATCGTCATTTCCGTACCAATCCAGCAGGTAAAGGCTGCCATCGGGGGCCAGACTCACCTGCGTGGGCCGGAACTTGGGATCGCTGCTGGTGATAAAGGGTTCGTGGCTTACAACGCGGCCGCGTTCATCGAGGATCAGGCGCAGGACCTCGTTCTTGCTGGCTGGCGCTCCATGCACGCCAAAGTTGGGAACAAAAAGATTGCCCCAGTATTGCCCGGGAAACGCGGAGGAGTAGTAAGGCAGAGCCGCGGTGTGGGCGCCGGGTGGATTCTCCCACACCGGCGCGGCCAGTGGTTGGGCCCCGGTTAGCCAGGACCAGTCATTGGGCCCTTTGTTTCGAAATCTGTAATCGGCCCCGGGGACGGCGTCCAGGAGGCAGTTGGGGCTGCCTTCACCGTTGGTGATCACCCAAAGTCGCCCAAAGGGCGTGAATCCCAGAGCAAAGGGCGCCCGCATTCCTTCCAGTAACTTTTCAAGATTCGTCCCATCGTCGCGAAACCGAAAGACGGCCCCGCTTCCGTTGCGGTCCAGACGGACGGCCGATTGCCCCGTCGTTCCGGTGAGTTGTGTTGGGTGATCGCCAATCGTCAGGTAGAGCAGATCGTCGGGCCCTCGGACAACGCGGTACATTCCAAATGGGTTCCATGGTGTGGCCGCGTCGCGCACGAGAACCTTGCGATCGGATGTCATCCGTCCGTTCTCGTCGAGACCGGTCACAAAGATCTGGTTGAGATTGCTGGCCCAGAGCTGGTTGCCGCGGATGGAAAGACCCATCACCGGATTTTCAAAACCTTCCGCCACCAGACGGGCCTCGACAGCCCGGCCATCGGAGCCGGGGGTGAGACGGACGATTGGATTGGTGGGTTCCCGGTCCGGCGGCGGCTTCATGAGCCACCACTTCTGTCGGTAAGAGTGAGCGTTGGATACATATGGCCGCCCCTGCTCATCCAGAGTCATGCTGATCGGGTTCGCCAGATGCGGCTCCGCTGCGACCAGGCTGATTTCAAACCCTGCCGGCAACTTAAAGGCGCTCAATGCGGCCTTCTCCCATTCGTGGATACGGTGGGGCAATGCGACGACCCCGCGATCATCTTTTTTGGCGACCGTCTGGTCTCCCACGACCCACTTCATGCTGTTGATGATCAGTTGTTGATAGGAATCCTGACGATGATTGTCCGGCCAATGACCGGGGAGAATCGTAACGATCCGCCCCTTGTCGCAGGTGCGGGTCCAGATGGAGGGTTGAGGGTTGCCTTGCCCGATTTCCTGCGAGTGAGCCAGGATATCACAGTCCTTGGGAACCGGCGTGGACTGGTATAGCTCGCTGATGATTTCAATGGGCTTGTCCAGACCCCGGAATATGGGGTGCTCCTTCCTGATCGGCGTTACGGTCAGTTTCGCCTCGGCTTTGCCGTGTTTGATGAAACGTGCGCCGTAGAACTCGTGGTATTCGTCCCACTGTAGGAAGGAATAGTAGGAAGCGTGCAACGCGACCACGCCTGTACCCTCCTTGACGAGCGTGAGGAGACGGGCCTTCTGCACCTCAGTCATGACGTCTTTGGTCGACTCATGGCAATGGTACATGAGGATGACGTCGGGGCGCTGGGGTGCATCGAGAAAATCACCGTTCCAGGCACTGCTTATTTCCATGGGATGCCGCTTGGGCAAGGCCTCGGTGAGAATGCTTTCCACGCTCTTGAAATCGTGGGCGAAACCACCCAGCCACAAGACCACGCGCAAAGGCCGGCGAGATTCAGCACCGGTTGCGCACAGAGCGGTTGCCGTGCCCAGCAAGAGGAGAAAAAGAATGCGGATTTGTTTCATTTGCGAGTAGCCCTGATCAGCGATTTCCCCGGGAATTCTCTGGAACTCCGGTTGCTTGTTTGCGGCCAGAAAGGTTCTTCTTGAGATCGGGATTCCCGGAGGCCTGGAGGCCGGTGATGGGATGCTGGGCAGACGGTGATCACGATGGTCCGGCCGATGTAATTCATGAAGGCCGCCTGCTTTACAGACCTACCACCTGCTGGGCTGCGATGTATCCTGGCGGTGGAATCTAACCACCCGGGCTTTGATCTGGATCAAGAGGGCTGCTCCTGGTTGCGGAACCTCACAAATCAGGGCGTGAGGCGCGCGATGGTTCAATTCCCGTTGCGAAGCAGGCGCGTCGGCTGCGGAGGAATTCTCCGACGCTGGATCCGAAAGCATCCCGACCGTCGCTCCGCGACCTCCATCCACTGCCCCATTATCAGGACCCTCGTCGATCACCACCAAGCGGTCGAAAAGGAGAAACCCTTCATGCTGGTCGAAGCGCGGTGGGCGGATTTCGGTGCCCGGCAGGAGGATTAGTCATTCCAGTTAACCGGGAGCATCCAGGTGGATCCTGCTCGAGTCGCCATCCTGGCGGAGGTTGAAGCGGTTGATGCGCGGGGCCGTCCGCAGCCGTGGCTGCACCACCGGGACCGGCTTGGGCCACCTCGTTTCGGGCGTCGGATCGGGCATCTGGCGGATCTCTTCCTCCCCGAGGTAGGGCCCGTTGGCATCCACCCAGGCGATCAGGCGCCGCAGGCTCAGGGGGTCCATCTCCGCTTCGAGGTGTTTTTCGTCCATCGCGATGCGGATCAGTTCGCTCGCGGAGGACAGGTGGGTCAGCGGTTCGAGAGTCGCGAGTGCGGCGGGGCTTTTTTCCCGGTAGCCCTCGACGATCAGGCAACCGGCGATGGAACTCGGGAGTCCGTGTTTGTTGCGCAGCCTGGCATCCACCGGCTGGTACCAGTTGTTGCCGCCGCCGACGAGGGTGACGTAAGGCTCCATGAACTGCGGCGGCAGGTCCGGATAGACCGGGTCGCGGAGCGTGGATTTCCGAAAGGTCAGGTCGAGGATCGCCCGTGCCTTGCCGTCGCCCTGGTGACAGGAGCCGCAGTATTGGTCCACTACCGGCTGGACGAAGCGCTCGTAGCCGATGCTTTCCCCGGCGCCCCATGGCGGGGGTGTCAGTGACAGCGGACCGCGGCGCATGGCGAGACCGCCGCCCGCGTGCACCGGCGAGGAACTCCGTCCTTCATGGCAGCCGACGCACCCTCGTACCTCGCCCGGCATGACACCCGTGAACGAGCGCATCGTCTGGACACAGCGAAACTGCTCGTCCAGCAACTGGAAATGGAGCGCCTTGCCCGGGGGCACCTTGAAGCAGATTGATCCGTCGGACTCGACCGGGGTGGTGCCCAGGATGCGTTTGACGCCGTCGGCCTGGGTTACGGAAATCGACGGTCCGGAGTGCTGGTAGGTCTTCTTCCACGGGGTGTAGGTCTTGGGGTCGATCTGGAGGACCCGCAGATGCTTCACCTTGTCGCGGGGGATCTTTGGCGCCCCCTCGAAGACATTCGCACTGTAGAGGACACCGTGCTTCAACGGTTTCTGGTCCGGGCCGATCACGGGCCATTCCACGCGGTTCCGGATGAGCGGTGGCCGCGGCCGCGGCTTGAGCGGCATCGCGTGCCAGGCGTTGTGCCGGCCGGTGTAGATCAGCTCCCGGTTGCCGGACAAATCCATCAGGTAGAGGCTGAACTTCTTCGTCGCCGGGTGCATGAGCGAGACCAGGAAATCCTCCTCGCTGATCGGGTAAGGGGTCTTGCAGGAGGCATACGGCCCGGGGCGGTAGCCCGGAGATTCAGACTTCTCCCGTGGTCCGTCTCCCACTTCAGGCCAAGGGATCTCAGTGGTCACCTTGGTCAGCCCGTCGGGGTAGTTCATTCCCTTGGCCGGATCGATGATGCCGATCGCTCCCTGGAACCACATGTGGTGACCAACCCCGGTGAACATGACCCTTTCGGTTCCGGGGATCGGGCGCGGTTCCGCCAGAATGTCCGGCCAGACGCTCTGGTTGCCCCAGAACATTGAGACCCCGGTGCCGTCCGGGTTCATTGTCCAGAGCGACTGGGCGCGTTTCTGTTCCTTGTCGGTGTATTCCCAGCGCGTGTAGATGATCCGGCCGTCTGGCAGCAGCGAGGGCAGGTAATCCGGTTCGCAGTTTCTGGAGATCACATAGATGTTTTTGCCGTCGGCATCACAACGGGCGAGAACCGGAGATTGGTGGGTTGGGCCACAACGCACATAAGTGTGAGCCCGGGTGGTCGTGAACATCAGTTTGCCGTCCGGAAGAAAGATGGGGTCGAGATCGTCGTAGTCGCCGAAGGTCAATTGCCGGAATCCCGTGCCGTCGACATTGACTTCATGGAGGTGAAAGGACCGCTTTCCGGCCGACATCAGGCAGAACACGATCTTGTCGGCATCAAAGGAGAGGTCCGGGCGCCACAGGAATCCGGCGTGTTCTTCCGGGACGAGGGAACGCACCGGACTGCCCGGATCCAGGCCATCCAGAATAAGCAGACGCCCCTGGCCCCGGGTGCGATACCCGTGGCGGTGGGCCGACTCGTGGTGGGCACCTGGATAAGGAACGTCGATCAGCAGGATCCGGGAAAAATCGATCGCGGGGTTTTTGAGGGTGATGGTCCGCTTCAGGCGACGAACCGTCAGGTAAAGTTCGACCAGGGCCTGCCCTTCCGCCTCATCGTCGAGTTGTCCCTCCAGCGCGTGAAGTTGGTCCAGATCCGCACTGAAGTCGGATTGTGCGGAGTTCATCCCGAGTCGCTCGGTCAGTGCCCGGGCCCGGCGAATCTCCTCCCGCACGCCCTGGGAGGTCGGGTTGCCCCTGACCTGGAAAAGCCAGTCCTGTTCCAGCGGACCGAGGGAGGCTTCTCCGGCAGTCAGGGAACCGGCGAGCCCATGTGCGGACCAGAGCAGGGTCCCGAAGAGGGCGATGGTGGACTGCCTGAGCTTCATTGTCATGAACATGCGGGGCCAGTACTACGCGAAGAAACCGGCCGATCAATCGGGCGAGGAGAAATTATTGCCGCTCAGGATACTTTGGGGCGGCAGATCAGGACTTCCGAATCCGAATAATTGATCCCTGCCAGGACGTCCTGTTTTCAGGCCGGACTTTCTGGAGGCCCGAAAGCCGGGGATGGAGGTAAAAGGCGCTGCTTCAGGCCATCAGTTTCTTGACTGCGTGGTGTTCCTCGACCCCGGTCAGTCGAAAGTCCAGCCCGAGCGAGCGGAAGGACAGGCGGGTGTGATCGATGCCGAGAAGTTGAAGGATGGTGGCCTGCAGGTCGTGGACGTGCACGGGATCCTCGGTGACGTGGAAGCCGAGTTCGTCGGTTTGCCCGAGGGTGATGCCAGGTTTGATTCCTCCACCGGCGAGCCACATGGAGAAGGCCTGCGGGTGGTGGTCCCGGCCCCTGCTGCGGTTGAGGGCTGCGCTGGCCTCAACCATGGGCGTGCGCCCGAACTCCCCGCCCCAGACCACG
>DLRK01000064.1:9761-10111 GCA_002501065.1 Akkermansiaceae bacterium UBA7890 | reverse complement strand
GAAGATGAAGTCCGCGTCGCATTCCGAGAGATAGGAGAGGACCGCGTCATGGGACTGATTCGAAGTGAGGACATTGAATGACAAAACCCGGAAATCTGAAGGCTCCGTCGAGAACTCGCGGGATGGATAGTAATGCGAAAGGGCGGTGAGATGCGGGAGGAGGCAGAGGAGTCCGATCGCAGCAGGAATCCAGCGACGAAAGAGCAGGGTGGCGAGAATCACGATGATGAGTCCGCTCGCAATCTGGAGGGGGAAGTGAGTGAAGAGCTCGAAGAACCAGTGAAGGCGGCCGAGAAGGGAGAGGAGGGTTGCCCCAGCCAGAGTGACCACCGAGAGCCAAAGCAGGGTGC
>DLRK01000064.1:9297-9432 GCA_002501065.1 Akkermansiaceae bacterium UBA7890 | reverse complement strand
GGGGAAGAGGTGCTTGGGATCGCGAGGCATCAGGTTATTAGTGCACTTGAGCTCACAAAAACAGTGGTCCAGGAACGCCCCGCAACAGAGCGAAAACGCTCCGTTTGAATCTTCAAGACCGGTGCATTCGACCGC
>DLRK01000064.1:0-9027 GCA_002501065.1 Akkermansiaceae bacterium UBA7890 | reverse complement strand
GAGGGATTCGAACCCCCGGTACCTCTCGGTACGCCGGTTTTCAAGACCGGTGCATTCGACCGCTCTGCCACCCCTCCTGGAGGTCGCGAGAATGCAGATTCAATGGGCCGTTCGCAATTACGAAATGATTTCCCGGATCCGGCCTGGAGGGAAGATCCGGAGAAGTTCTTTCGTGGTTCCCAAACGGCTTTCGGGGATTGCTCCGTTCCCTGGATCAGTGAAACCTGCGGCATGCACAAGTTGCGCACTCTTGTTCTCCTGTTTCTCGTGTCGCCCCTGGTGGAGGCCGCCGGGTGGCCTCCGGGGGAGCCCTCCAGCAGCAAGATCTTCAATGCACGGAAGACGGAGACCTTCCGGCATGGGGTCAATCCGGAGTGGGGCTACGCGGTGGCCCAGGAAGATGCCTTCGTGGTGATGCATCCGAAGACCAGTCGGGCAAACGCGCCTCTCTATGTCGTGCTGCACTCCGCAGGGCATGATGTTTTCTCCTGCGTCAACTGTACGAAGACGGTTGGCAACCACGACATCTATCGCTCCCCGGATGATCACTATGCCCTCTATCTCGACTGCCGGAAGAATCGTAATGACTGGTGGTGGGGGGGGATGCACCGCCGGGACAAGGGGTTGACCGAACGGAATTCCGGAGGAGACACCGTGCCGGTCGAGAAGCGGGTGATCGACACGGTGCGGTGGGCGGTCAAGCGCTACCAGATCGATCCCAACCGGGTTTACCTGTCCGGAAATTCAATGGGGGGCAGTGGCACCCTCGGGATCGGCATGAGGCATGGGGACGTCTTTGCGGCCATCAAGGCGAATGTTCCGGCAGGGGTGGAGCACGTCTCCGAGCGGCTCTTCTTCCCCCCCAAGAGCGTGCCGGAAGAGTTGTCCCTGCCGGATCCGCCAATCTGCATCAACTATTCCGCCCAGAATGACGGCTGGTCTATCGGGCATGATCGTTTTCTTGATGCGGTGGAAGGGCGGAACTATGCGCTCTTTTTCTACTGGGGGCCCTTCGGTCACGCCAACAACTCGACCAGCATCAAGACGGTGAACGACCTGATTGATTCCTTCGACTGGTTGAGTGTGAGGAAGGACGAGGCCTACCCGGTCTTCACCAAGGCCTCCACCAACTCGAAGTTGCCCTGGCCTGACGATCTCAAGAGCAGGGAGGCCGGCCAGGTCAATGCCTTCTTCCGCTGGAAGACCGTGGAGGACGCCGCCCGGAAGCTGGAAATATCACTCTTCCTGGTTTCCCCCGGGGACCTCAAGACGCGGTTCAGGATTCCGAGGGAGGCCCGGGCTGACGTGAGCGTGCGACGGCTGCAGAATTTCAGGGTCAACGCCGGTGCGTCCTTCCAGTGGCAGTTCGGAGAAGCCAGAGGGGAAGGCAAGGCTGATAAACGGGGATTGATCACCATCCCTGGCTTGAAGATCACTGACACCCCGACCGTCCTGCGGGTCGGGGCTGATTCCCAGAAGGGGGCCTTGGCCCCCGAAACGGAGGAAAGGCACCAGGTCGAGGGCCGGGGTTGGCGACTCGACAAGGCCCGGGTCAGCGATCTCACCAGGCCCCGCGTGCTACTGATCGGTGACTCCATCCTGAGCGGCTATCGCATGAGGGTGGTGGGATCCCTGCAGCGCACGGCTTACGTCGATGCGTGGGTCAATCCCCATTGGCAGTCCGAGAACACCAACAGGCTCCTGGCCGATCTCCTGGAGAAGAACGGGCCCTACGATGTGGTGCATTTCAACATGGGACTGCATGGGTGGACGGAGGGGCGCATCAAGGAGGGAACATTTCGACCGCTTACAAGGGCCTATGTCGATGTTCTCAGGGCAAAGGTTCCCGGAGCGAAGCTGATCTGGGCCAGCAGCACACCGGTGACCGCGAAGGGCGATTCCTCGCGGTTGGAACCCGAGATTAACCCGATAATCGTTGAGCATAACCGGATGGCAGCGGAGGTCATGCAGAAGGCCGGGGTCCCGGTGAGTGATCTTTATGCCCTGCTGCTCAACAGGCGGGAACTGGCCAAGGGAGACCGGTTCCACTGGACCGGCCCCGCCTACAGGTTGCTGGGGGAGAAGGTGGCGGCGTCGATCCGCAGGGCGCTGGGATCGTCTCCGTCAAACACCTCGTCCTGACGGGTTCCGGTACAAGAAACGAGGCAGCTTCCTCAAGGGAGTGAGATCGCAGAAGTCGTTGGTCTAAGATTTGTTTTTTTGCAGGACCTTGGATCTCACTCCGTCGATTGACTGCCTGTTATGTATTCAACCGGGGGGAGGAGATATCGTTTTCATTTTTCCTGATATTTTCTCCCGGCTTCTTCGATCTTGGGTAGTGCAGGTGAATTGGAGGAGGAAATGGACGGGAAAATCGGGATTCCGCACGGGAAGGACTATCGTCTTTACCAATAACCCTGGCAGGGGATAATTGGAGTTCGTCGCCCACGGCGGGGAACAACCAAAAAGACCTATCATGAAAAAAGTAATTCGCTCAGTTATCATGGGAGCCATTCTTCCGCTTGGAAGCCTGGCCCTTCTCTCCTGTGAAGCCTCAAAGGACGAAGAGACCGCATCAGGCGGTGAAAAATCAGACCTCCGCACCCGCGACGACATCACAAAGAATATCGCGAAGTATTTCGAGGAAGTGGTGTCGAAGGAGAACATCGCATTCGCCGAGACTTTTTATGGTGATGAGGTGGAGGTGTTCGTGAACGACTTGGAGGTGAACGGGAAAGAAGCCTACCTCGTCCGCCTGAACAGGATTCACAAGGTTCTCCTGAAGGACATGACGGTGGAGAAGCTCCATGTTCATACCAACTATTTTTCCTCCGAAGCACTGGCGTGGGGCGGAGAAACCTTTGGCGAGATCAGACCCGACGAACCGACGATCTGGACCAACGCCTGGGCTGTCGTGAAGGCGACGGGGAGAATCACCGATAAGGCGATCGAGTTCCGTATCCATATGGATTTCCGGACGTCAAAGGACAAGGTGGTGGAGATGCTGGCCTACTATGACCCCACCCAGTTGAATGCGGAGATCGCCGCCCTTGAAGCCTCAGAGGCTCCGGGTGAAGAGGTGGCGGAGTGAGATAATAATCATAAGAGATTCCTGGAGAACCGCAGGTCTGCCGGCCTGCGGTTTTTCCTTTCCATGGAGTTCCCGGTTGGAGGGGAGAGGATTTAGATCGCTGGTCAAGACCGGGAAAACGGGTTACTTTTCAGGAGGGTTTCACCAAATGAGTTCATCTCCATGAAAAGGTTTCTCTTCCTGATCGCTTCTTCAATCCTGTTCTTTGCCTCGCTGGCAACTTCGTGGGCGGATTCGTTCATCATGGAGGCCGACAACGGGAAGAAGCTCTACAAATGGGATGGAAGGCACCTCATGACCTACTCCAACGGAAGGAAACTCTTCAAGTGGGATGGCCAGCACATCATGCTCTACAGCAACGGGAAGAAACTCTACCGGTGGGACGGGGTCCATCTCATGGCCTACGGCAACGGGAAGAAACTCTATAAATGGGATGGGAAACACATGATGACTTATGGGAACGGAAAGAAGCTGTTCACCTGGGAGGGGCAATATGTGAAGATTTACGGCAATGGGAAGAAGCTCCTGAAGACGGAGGGGGTGATACCGGTCCCCTTTGTGATCGCGTTGGTGACAGGGCAGATCTAGAAGCCCTGGAGGCCGTTCAAGGCGATTCCGAAGGGCGGTCACGCCTGCAGACTTTCAGACTGTCCTGATGAAATATCCTCTCGCCCTGTTGCCTGTTCTCCTTCTGGGGCCAATTCTGCCGGCCCAGGACAAATCTTCCACCCTGGCTGACCGCACGCGGGTAAAGCCTGACATGCTTGAGGGCGTGCTCAGGGAACCACACATGACCTTTACCCATGTGGACGAAAGGAAACAGCGGCGCCTGACCCTGGATCTTTATCGACCCGCCAGGGGTGAAGGACCGTACCCTGCCATCGTCCTGTATTTTGGCGGGGGCTGGCAGAACGGACGACCGGGAATCTTTGCCAGCCTTGCCCAGGCCCTGACGCAACGGGGCTACGTCTGTGTGGTCCCGCAATACCGGCTTAGTGGAGAGAAACCTTTTCCCGCGGCGGTGCATGACTGCAAGGCCGCCATCCGCTGGACACGCAGGAATGCCAGGCGCTTCAAGGTGGATTCGAACCGGATCGCCTGCCTGGGAGGGTCCGCGGGCGGACATCTCTCCGGGTTCATGGCAGCCACCAACGGAATCGAGCGCTTCGAGGGGAAAGGCGACAACCTCGAGGTCTCCTCGGATGTGCAGTCAGCCATTGTGATGTGCGGACCGATGAACCTGCTTTCCGCCCACGTCGTGGAGCGTGTTGAAAAGGCCGCCGGAAAACCGGAAGGAGATGCCGTCATCGACTTCATGGGAGGAGCGCTTCCGGCTCAGAAAACGGGGATCTACCGGGAGGCCTCTCCACTCACCCACGTGAGCAAACGGACACCTCCGATGCTTTTCATTGATGGCGAACTGGACCGTCCGGGGGTTCGTTACACCGAGTTCTGCGGCAAACTGGACAAGCACGGGATTCCCCATGAATTTGTCATGATGCCCGGGGCCCCGCATCCCTTCTGGAACATGCGGGAATGGTTTCTCCCGACCGTCAAGGCCGTGGATGAATTTCTAAGGAAGCATCTGCCGGAGTAATCCATGATCAGGCTCAATTGGTTCGTGGCCCTATTGCCTGCCCTGCTGACAGGTGCGCTCCAGGCGGAGGCCCCTGTGAAGGAGCGCTGGTTGCGGAAGAGTGGTTACGGGCTGATGTTCCATTACGAGGCCTTCAAGGATCATTCGCCCCAGTCCTATAACCGCGCCGTTGAATCCTTTGAGGTGAAACGATTCGCGCAGGAAATCGAAAGCACCGGGGCCGGCCACGTCATCTTTGTTATCGGGCAGCACTGGGGCAGATATTGTGCGCCCAACAGCACGTATGAGAAACTGCTGGGGGTTGGAAACGGGGTATGGACCTCGAAGCGCGATCTCGTGCTGGAGATCGGGCAGCAGCTTGCCGAGCGGGATATCAGACTCATCATCTACATGACGGCACGTGCGCCCATGCGCCATTACAAGGTTATCAAGGCCATGGGAGACACTTTGCCCAGCATTGACGGCAAACCGGTCGGCCCCGGGGTCGATCCGATGACTAATGGTCGTAAGGTCAAGGGGTTCAGGCGCAGTGAGAATCAGGCGCCGAACCCCACCTTTCTCAGGAACTGGGGGGAGGTGTGTGGCGAATGGTCAAGACGCTACGGGAAGCTGGTGTCGGGATGGTGGTTCGACGGCTACAAGACCGAGATGAGGGACGCCTACGAAGCCCTGAGGAAGGAGAGATACAATGTCGACACCTGGATCGAGGCTGTCCGTTCAGGTAATCCCGCCGCTGAGCTGGCCTTTAATGCCGGAGCTCATCCGATCCTTTCACTCTGTACCCGCGGGAAATTGTGTCCGCACCAGACCTTCACTTCGGGGGAGAACCACGGCTTCCATCAACGAACCAAGAAGGGCAGGGGAAAGTTGCTGACGCCCGCGAATTTCCCGGCTCCGGAAGGCGTTGTCTGGCATCTCCTCCTGCCGGTCGGTGAGGGGTGGGGGGCAGGTGGGGTTTCCAGATTTGACGTTCCCATGCTGAAGGATCGGATTGATCATATCAATTCTGAAGGGGGCGCCGTGACCCTGGATGCTAAGGTGACTGCGGACGGCAGGATGCCCCCGGGAATCCTGCGGGTCCTCAGGGAGCTTGGCCAGGAGGGCGCGAAGTTAAGGGATGGGGCCAGATCTTACTGAGATCTCCCACGCAAGTCATCCCGTTGCAGCACAGTCACGGCCTTGTGCAGACTTGCCTTGGGACACCAATCTGGTTCACTTAAACCTGCAGATTCGTGCTCCGATGCCATGCGTGTCCTCATTGCCTGTGACAAGTTCAAGGGGTCTCTGACCGCCACCGAGGCATGCGAGGCCCTGCGGGATGGGTTGAGGGAAGCGGGTTCCTCAGACGACCTGGTCGTTTGCCCCATCGCCGATGGAGGAGAGGGATTCACCGAGTCGATGGTGACAGCGTTGAATGGGCAGTGGCGGTCCTGCGAGTCTTTCGATGCACTGCACAATCCGGTGGAGGCGCGCTACGGGTTGTTGCCTGATGCGTCCGGAGAACTGGAAGCGGCCCTGGAGATGGCGGAGGCCAGCGGACTGTGGCGCATTCCGGCGGAATCACGCGACGTGCTGCACTCCTCCACCTTCGGCACGGGTTCGATGATCCGTGATGCGGTAAATGAGGGAGCCCGGCGGATCCTGATCGGGATCGGCGGTAGTGCCACCAACGACGGTGGTGCGGGAATGCTGGCCGCCCTGGGGGTGAAGTTCCTGGACTCCGGCGGGACAGAGCTGGACCCCGTGCCGGCCTGTCTGGTGAACCTGGCTTCGGTGGACACAACCGGACTGCTTGAACTCCCGCCCATCGAGGTGGCCTGCGATGTGGAGAATCCCCTCCTGGGCCCGCATGGGGCCAGTGCGGTCTATGCTCCCCAGAAGGGGGCAGGTGAAGACGAGATCCGGTTCCTCGAAGAAGCGTTGACCCGGTTGGTGCAGGTGACCGGAACCACCGAGGCGGCGGAGACTCCCGGGGCGGGGGCCGCAGGCGGTCTTGGCTTCGGGTTGATGTGCTTTGCGGGGGCTCGCCTGCGGAATGGATTCAACATGGTGGCGGATGCCCTGGAATTGCCCGCCCAGATGGCGGCGGCTGATTTCGTAGTGACTGGGGAGGGGGCTCTCGATGGGCAAACCTTGCGGGGAAAGGCTCCCATGGGCCTTGCGCTCCTGGCCCGGGAACACGGGAAGAGGATCGTGGCAGTCGGAGGACGGGTGGATCCCATCGTGGAAGAGTGCCAGTGGTTTGATGCCACTTTTTCGCTGGAGTCGTTCGGCCTCGGTGAGGACGAGTGCATGTTCCGGGCGGAGGAACTGGTCCGGAAAATGGGGGGGGAAGTGGCCGGACTCCTCAGGCACTGGGAAGACGAGTAGTGGGTCACTATGCGCTGGATCTTTCAAGGCCATTCCCTATGACCCGCGGGGATGAGCACGAGGACACAGGAGGCGGTATTGTTGTTTGCGGGGCAGGGTGCGCAAAGGGTTGGAATGGGACGGGACCTGGTGGAGATCTTTCCCGCCGCCACCACCGCCTTCGAAAAGGCAGACGCGGTGCTGGGACGCTCGCTGAGTTCGATTATCTTCGAGGGCCCCGGGGAAGAGCTCACCAGGACAGCCAATTGCCAACCGGCCCTTTTCGTCCATGGGCTGGCCCTGCTGGAGGTCCTGCAGGAAGAAGTACCCTCCCTCCAGCCGGTGGCTGCTGCGGGTTTGTCCCTCGGGGAAATGACGGCTCACACCGCGGCGGGGACTTTCGGCTTTGAGGATGGCCTCCGACTGGTGGCCAAGCGCGGGGCTTTCATGGACGAGGCCTGTGAGGCCACCGACGGGGCGATGGCGGCCATGATTGGTGGTGAAGAAGAGGCGGTTCGCGGACTGGCGAAGGATTGCGAGGTGGACGTGGCCAATTTCAATGCCCCGGGACAGATCGTGCTCTCCGGATCCAGCGGGGGAATAGACCGGGCCGTGGACCTCGCCAGGGAACGGGGGATCCGGATGGGGCGCAAACTCAAGGTGGCCGGGGCTTATCATTCGCGCCTGATGGCGGGGGCCCAGGAGAAACTGGGGGAGGCTCTGGGTGGGGCCGGGGTGGGAGTGCCACGGTTGCCGGTGATATGCAACTATGCCGCTGAAGAAGTCAGTGATCCCGCTCGGATCCGGGAGACCCTGACCTCGCAGGTGACCGGATCGGTGCGCTGGGAGGAATCGATGCGACTCCTCCTCGACCGGGGGCATCGCCTCTTTATTGAACTCGGTCCCGGCAAGGTGCTGACCGGATTGATGGGACGAATCGACACGGAAAAGTGCGCGGAGGTTCTTGCCGTGGAAGACCGGGAAAGCCTGGAAGGAGCGGTGGCCCGTTTGAGGGGAGAGGGATAATCCTTCCTTTCCAGCGTCTTCCGGCAGACTGAATCCCGATTTTAGATTTGCCTGAGGGAAGGAATCCTCTTAGCTTGCGCGCCCACTGAAGCGGAGCGGTAGCTCAGTTGGTTAGAGCGCCGGCCTGTCACGCCGGAGGTCGCGGGTTCAAGTCCCGTCCGCTCCGCCACTAGTCCCCCCTAGTTTGCAGGACTTGGCGGGCAGGGAGACCACCAGGGCCAGTCCTGTGCCCAAAAATCCCCGGGACGCAGCACCATTGTCGCCCCCGCCCGGCATGTGCTTGGAATCACGGCACTATGAAGAGAATCGTTTTTCTTCTGCTGGCCGCTACTGGTCCCTGGTTTTTGTGAGAAGTCACCGGCTCGGAATTCGTGTCATAGCGGCTTGGTGAAGCCTCTTGGTTTCCGAACGGCAAACCTGGTTATGGTGCCGGGAACACGACGTTCCGGTCGGCATCAATCAGAATCCTCCACTGTCCGGACTGTTTCTCGTATAGATCTTTGCTGACTTCGAATGCGTCTGCAGCATTCACCTCGATGCCGGGATTTAAATCGCTGAGTATGTTTTCATCTTGATCAGAGATGGATGCGAAGACACCAGATGCTTCCACATCCGCGCTGTATCTGGTGCCCTCGGGAGAGAGCAGGTATACAGTTGGTGTGGAAAAGGAGCTAATTGGATCGCTGGTGATATTCTTGTAGGACCATAGAACCGTAATGAACATGCCCCCTTTTGAAGGGGAGGCAGTAAAGACTCCTGAATCGTCTGCAAGCTTCATAGTGATCTCTGCCTTTTTAACCGTTACGGCGAAGTTGTCTGTTTGAGCGGTCTCGCCAATAGGGGTGTTCTCCTCAGGAATTGCGTTCATTTCCTTCAGTTCCTCCGAAATAGCCTCACCGATTTCATTCACTCCAGCAACGAACAGTCCCCCGAGCAGAAAGCTTCAGGGTTCCTGTCCAGTTGA
>DLRK01000046.1:14123-36652 GCA_002501065.1 Akkermansiaceae bacterium UBA7890 | reverse complement strand
CATCACGCCAGTAATTGATTTCGGCCGTTCCATTTCCGAGGTCCTTGACCGTCACCGCGAAGTGAATCTGCTCACCGAAGACGGTCACCATGTCGCTGTCAAAGGTGCTGACCCCGCCACCGGCCGGGTCCTCGTTACGCCATTCCACCCGCTGCTGGTTGTAGTTTCCACCACGCGAGGCCGACAGCATGATGTAATCGCGCCCGTCCGTGCCGTCGCCATTGGTATTGCCGGGACCTGTGATTTCGCCGTTCAGTCCTCCCGGCATGGTGCTGCCAAAATCAAAGAGGCGAGTCCAGTTTCCTCCGTTACTCGAGTCGACAGTCACCCATCCCTCGAAGGTGGCGTCGGTCAGCGAGGAAATCAGTCCATTGGGGAGATCCCCATAGGCTGCCCGGCCGTTCAGGGAATCCCCGCCGGGGAGATCGAGTCCGCTTCCGGTGAAGATTGCCCCGTCCCCGCGTACCGCGCCATCGGCTCCCCCGACACTATCGGAAAAGGTCGCTCCATCGATTGCATTGCCCACCGGTTCGTCGAAGGCCCAGCGGTGGATAAGATCCGGACAGGCCGAATTCGTTGCCAGAGCCAGAGTCAGGATTCCTATTGGAATGGGCTTGCTTGTTATCGGATTCATTTTCCTATTTTGAGCAGATGAGATGTGATGCCAGATCACATGTAAGAAAAGGAGGAAAAGAGAATTAATAGTGCGATTAAAGAAGGAGCAAGCTCTCGTTTTTCCCATGAGGAAGATGATAATGAGAAGCATGATCCCGGAACCCTCGGGCTATTTTCTTTCGGGAGCGCAATCTCGACAGCTGCTGATGTGTTGAGCAGACTCTCATCGATATGAGACGTTTACATGCTGCTCTGGGCCTTTTCTGGACCCTTCCTTTCCTCGTATGGGCGGACCATCCCGGCAAGGCAGGGGGCAAGTCCATTTTTGATGGGAAGACCTTGGCAGGATGGCAGGTGAACAAGGGGGAGGAAAAGTGGTGGAAGGTATCCGATGGTGCGATTGAGGGTGGCTCCCTGACCCAGCACGTTCCGCACAACACCTTTTGCGTATCTGAAAAGTCCTACAAGGACTTCGAGTTAAATGTGAAGTTCAAGATCACGCCGGTGAAGGGCGGGATCAATTCCGGGGTCCAGATCCGGAGCCAGCGCATTGCGAACCATCACGAGATGATTGGCTACCAGGCGGATGCGGCGAAGAATTACTGGGGAAAGATCTATGACGAATCGCGCCGCCGAAAGGTCATCTCCAGGGTGCTGGATCCGGAGACCCTGGCCAAGGGGGTCAAACCGGAGGGCTGGAACCACTACCGCATTGTATGCGAGGGTCCGCGGATCCGCATGTGGCTCAACGATGTGGCGTGTGCCGACTACACCGAGAAGGATGCCGGGATTCCTCTCGAGGGCTACATCGGCCTGCAGGTGCATGGTGGCGGAACGCTCACGGTTCGGTTCAAGGAGATCACCCTGAAGGAGTTGTCCCCCTCCAAAGCCGGGCAGCAGAAAGCGGAAGAGTAGAAGCGGTTACAGGACAAATCGCATCTCATGAAAGCGATCCTTGCGTTCCTCGTGGTCACGGTCGCCAGTTGTGCGGGTGTCGTGAACGGGCGTCCCAATGTCGTCGTCATCTTCATTGATGACATGGGCTACGGTGACATTGGCCCCTTCGGTTCCAAGCTCAACGAGACGCCACACCTTGATCGCATGGCGAAGGGGGGACGGAAGCTCACTTCCTTTTACGTCGCCGCCCCGGTCTGCACTCCGTCGCGCGCGGCCTTGATGACCGGTTGCTATCCCAGGCGGGTGGGGCTCGCGAAGGGCTCGGGTCACATCGTGCTCTTCCCGGGCGATCCCCATGGCCTGCAGCCCGACGAATGGACCATGGCGGAGATGTTCAAGTCGGCGGGTTATGCCACCGGCTGTTTCGGCAAGTGGCATCTCGGCGATCAGCCGCAGTTCCTTCCCACCGCCCAGGGATTCGATTCCTACTATGGGATTCCCTACTCAAACGACATGTGGCCCGGGTTGAAGCGCTGGCAGTGTCCGGATCTCCCCGTGATGCGTGACACCAAGGTGATTTCACTGGTGAGGGATATGAATGATCAGGCCGATCTCTGCCGTCAGTTCACCGAGGAAGCGGTAAAGTTCATTCGCGCCAACAAGGAGAAGCCCTTCTTTGTCTATCTTCCCCATGCCTTCGTGCACGGTCCGCGTGCGGCCCGTCCCGAGTTCATGAAGAACGCAAAGGACGCGACCGAGGCGCAGATTGAGGAAGTGGATTGGAGTGTGGGAGAAATTCTTGATGTCTTGCGGGAGGAAAAGCTGGCGGAGAAGACGCTTGTGCTCTTCACCTCCGACAATGGGGGAGCGCGCGGGTGTGTGAACCTGCCCTTGCGGGGCGGGAAGGGGAGTGCCTTCGAAGGCGGAATGCGCGAACCGACCGTGGTTTGGTGGCCGGGCACGATTCCGGCCGGGACAACGTGTGACGAGGTGATGACCGCAATGGATCTGCTGCCAACCTTCGCGAAGATGGTGGGCGGAACGCTGAAGGAAGGGCGGACCATTGATGGGAAGGAAATCGGCCCGCTCCTGCTTGGTGTGGAAGGGGCGAAGACCCCGCACGAGTCGTTCTTCTATCACCAGGCCGACAATCTCCGCGCGGTGCGATCGGGCAAGTGGAAGTGTTTTCGCAAGGGCGAACTCTATGACCTCTCCAAGGACATCGGGGAGAAGAAGAACATCGCGGCGCAGCATCCCGAGGTGGTCGCACGGCTGCAGAAGGTCATGGACACCTTCGACGAAGAGATGGTCAGGAACTCGCGGCCAGTGGGCGTGGCAAAGAATTCACGGACGTTGGTGCCGAGACCGGGCGTGGAGGGCGAGGAGGCTTACCGGCCGACCCTGTCCCTGAAAGGCAGATAGGGAGATCCATGTGTCCGGGGCATGTTCGCCCCGGGGCGGTGGTGACTATCGACCGAAGAGCAGGTGGAGATGGTAGAGGTAGAGTTCGCGCAGGGTGAAACTTGCGCGGGACTTCATCGATTCGAATCGCGAGGTGGTGGTGCCGGAGGGCGAGGCTTCGATGCCTTGCCTGCGGGCGATGAGCACCCCGCGCTTGAGATGCCAGGGGTCGCTCACGATGAGGGCACTTGCGAAGCCCTGCTGATCCAGGATGTTCTTGGCTTCTTCCAGGTTCTGGATGGTCGTACGGGAACGGCTTTCCACGAAGAGCACGTTTCCCGGAATGCCCCGCTGGAGGCAGTAATGGCGAGCCACTTCTCCCTCCGAGTAGGGTGCGCCCGTTCCTTTTCCCCCGGTGAGCACGAGCGCCGTGACGCGGCCCTCCTGATACAACTTGATGGCGTGATTGAGGCGTTCCCGAAATACGGGAGAGGGTTTGTCATGCCAGGCTGCTCCCCCGAGGACGATGGCACAGTCAGTATTCCGTCCGTTGTCGCGAAAACCGTAACGGCTGATCGAAACGGTCTGCCAGGTGAAATAGAGTGCGAGTGCGCCGAGGAAGCAGAGGATGAGGCGCCGGAGATTGCGCGGCTTCCGTTTCGGGTTTCTCCGATTATCCGGCGTGGCCTGAGGAGCGGAGTCGGCAGCGCCGTCCGGTTTCTGATCCGTGGTGCGGACTTGACCTGTTGCCTGACCGTCGCTCATACCAGCAGGCTTTACTCTACCCCAGTCTGGAGAGATGGCGAGGAATCAGTGGCCAATCTGCCGGAGACGGTGTGCCATGGTGCGGGGGACATCGGATAATGCCGCCTCTCTCCGCCGTTGGACATTCCGGAGAGAGGTGCTGGACCAGGATTTAATGTGCTTCCAGCCAGTTTGTTCCCGTTCCGGCATCCACCTTGATGGGAACGTTATTGGGAAGAGGCAGGGCCATCTGCATGGCTTCCACAATGGCCGGGATTAATTCATCGGCTTCTTCTTCGGACAGATCGAAGACCAGTTCGTCGTGGACCTGCAGAAGCATGCGACTTCGGTAGCCGCCGTCATGCAGGATCTCCTGCACCCGGATCATGGCAAGTTTGATCATGTCGGCGGCGCTCCCCTGGATGGGGGTGTTGATGGCAGCCCGTTGGGCATTGCCGCGCACAGTGGCATTGGCCGAATTGATGTCGCGCAGGTAGCGCCTGCGCCCGGTGAGGGTCTTGACATAGCCATTCTCCTTCGCTCCCGCCACCGTGGAATCCATGTAATCTTTCACCTGGGGATACTGCTCGAAGTAGGTGCTGATGATCTCACCGGCTTCCGCTCGCGGGATGCCCAGCCTTTGTCCAAGACCGAAGGCCGAGATGCCGTAGATGATCCCGAAGTTGACCATTTTTGCAGCGCTGCGCATGGCTGGTTCCACCTCTTCAAGGTTGACCCCATTGACTCTCGCGGCAGTGGCGGAGTGGATGTCGAGGTCCTTCCCGAAAGCCTCGATCATGCCTGTGTCGCCCGACATGGCTGCCATGATGCGCAATTCAATTTGCGAGTAGTCGGCCGAGAGGAGCGTAAAGCCCTCTCCCCGCGGCACGAAGGCGGTCCGGATTCCGCGTCCGAGTTCGGTCCGGACCGGGATGTTCTGCAGGTTGGGGTCGCTGGAGGCCAGTCGTCCGGTGGCGGCCACCAGCTGGTGGAACTGTGTGTGCACGCGTCCGTCTTTTTCCGCCACCCGCTCGGGAAGTCGGTCGATGTAGGTCGACTTGAGCTTGGCGGCTTCCCGGTAGGAGAGGATGTCGGCTACAAAAGGGTGTTTGACCGCGAGGGACGTCAGGGTCTGCTCGTCAGTCTTGTACTGTCCGGTAGCGGTCCTGCGCGGTTTGTCTGCCAGCTTCATCTCATCAAAGAGAATCTCACCGAGTTGCTTGGGGGAGTTGAGATTGAATTCCCGGCCGGCCTGCCCGACGAGAGACCTGGAGAGGTCATCGATACGCTTCTGCATGTCTTCGCCACAGGCAGCGAGAACCTCCAGGTCGAGGGCGATTCCCTCATCCTCCATCGCCACCAGAACGGGTAGGACCGGTGCTTCGATGTCGTAGAAGACGCGGTGCTGACTCTTCTCCTCAAGACGGGGGCGCAGCTTGTCAGCCAGTTGGAGAGTGACGTCGGCATCCTCCCCGGCATACCGGGCGAGCTTCTTCACGGGAATCGAAGCGACATCGATGATTTCCTTTTCCTCGAAGAGATCCCCCTGGGTTGAACGTTCTCCCGCCTTGGAGGGATCGCCCCCGGTCAGTTCATTGAGCTTGATGGGCGTATAGGCCAGGAGGGACTCCGCGAGGTAGTCCATGGTGTGGCGCTGATCGGGTTCCAGCAGGATGTGAGCCAGGAGGGTGTCGAAGAAGGGGCCTTGCACTTTCATCCCGTGGTTGCGGAGGACGGCGAGATCGTATTTGAGGTTGTGACCGATCTTTTCAGCCGGGCCCGTCAACGCGGTCCGGAAGATCTCCAGGGCCTCCACGTCCGGGAGAGTGGCGAAAACTGCCGTTCCGCTCTTCCAACTGAACGAGATGCCGAGCAGCCTGGCATTGAAGCGGTCGAGGGAAGTGGTTTCGATGTCGAAGCAGAAGCGTTTCCGGCTCTCCAGTGATTCGGCCAGTTTGCGGCGTTTGGCGTCGGTGTCGGCGAGGGTGTATTTTGTGCTGACGTCCTTGATGGTCTTGAGATCGGCAGCGAGGACTTCCTCTCCTTTCTCGTCGACCACCATCGCAGTCTGTCCGCGCCCCGCCACGAACTCCTTGCCAAAGAGGCGTCGCCCCAGGGCATTGAACTCAAACTCCGTGAAGATCGACTTGACCGCTTCGTCGTCGCGTTCCTGCAGGGCAAGGTCTTCGATGCTCTGCTCCACCGGGACATCCTTCATGATGGTGGCGAGCTCCTTCGAGAGCCGAGCCTGGTCGGCGTTTTCGATCACGCGTTCCTTGAGCTTTCCCTTCAGCGCCCCGGTATTTTCCAGCAGGTTCTCCACGGATCCCCACTCGGCGACCAGTTTCCTTGCGGTCTTTTCACCCACTCCGGGGATGCCTGGGATGTTGTCGGACTTGTCACCCATCAATCCCAGAATATCGATGACCTGGTCGGGGTGCTCGATCTCCCAGAGTTCGCACAGTGCGGAGAGATCCACGATCTCGTGTTCGTTTCCACGCCGTCCGGGCTTCCACATGACACTGTGTTCCGAGATGAGTTGACCGAAGTCCTTGTCCGGGGTCACCATGAAGGTTTCGATCCCGCCCGCTTCATCGGCCTGGTGGGCGAGGGTCCCGATGATGTCGTCAGCCTCGTAGCCATCGAGTTCCAGCAGGGGGATGCGGAAGGCCTGGCAGAGGCGCTTGAGATTGGGAAGGGCAGCGGCCAGGTCCTCGGGCATCTCCTCCCGGTTGGCCTTGTATTCCGGGTAGATTTTGTGGCGTGGGGTTGGAGCCCGGGTGTCGAAGGCGACTGCGAGGTGAGTGGGTTTTTCCTTCTCCAGGATGGTCAGGATGGTGTTGGTAAATCCCAAGAGCGCAGAGCTGTTTACCCCTTTAGAGGTAAAGATGGGGCTGCGAATCAGCGCAAAATGGGCCCGGTAGGCCAATGCCATGCCATCAAGCAGGAAGAGTCGCCGCATGCCGGAGGATTCCGGTGGGAGCTCCTCAGGTCAACGGTTTCCCCCAATTTGACAAATCCACGGAAATAGCTCTTTATTGAGAGGTAGACCGTTTATCAAAATGAATAAATATGCCATCTGGGCTGCCGCCATCATCATCAGCTTCTTCGTGGGACGCGGGATGTACCCCCCCCTCAGCGGAGCTCTTCTCGGCGAGGGGACGTCCGCGACTACGCCGCAGGCGTTTCAAGAGGTAAAGTATGGGGCCGGTAGCCGTGAGCTCCTCATCAGGATCAATCTGGAGACCATCGAGGAGCGTGAAATGCCGGCGACCGTCGAGTTGAGGAAGCGTACGGCCGTTTCCACAGGCGATGGAAGACAGGAGACAGCGCTTGAGGTGGGAAGCACGGTGGACGTTCGTAAGATGAACGGCTACAACCTTGATATTTCGGTGGGACCACTTGTTGGACTGGTTGCCATCGTTGATACCGACTTTGTCGAGCACGTGATTGCCTACCGTGCGCGTCGCTATTTTGGAGGAGACACTGCCATCGCGGACAATCCGGAGCCGAGCCCCGTGCCTCCGCCCACTCTTCCGGAGGTCGCGGCCAACACCCCTCCCAAGGTGAATCCCAATCCGAGTCCGGCACCTGCCCCAGAGCCAGACCCCGCCCCAGAGCCGGCACCCGCCCCAGAGCCAGAGCCCGCTCCAGAGCCAGAGCCCGCGACCCTGAACGCCGAGCAGATCGTGGCGGCTATGCAGGAGAGCGTGAAGGGAGGAGGCATCAAGGAGTTCAAGTTTGAGCAGGTGGAAGGCTGGAAGGCCGGCGAAGAGGAGAACGTGGACGGGGAGATGTACCAGACCGGGTTGGCTGCCTACAAGGCGCAGACCATCTTCGGCGAAAAAACCGTGCAGGCCAAGGCCCTCATCAAGGAGGGTAAGGTGGTCAAGTGGATCTACGCCAAGACCGGGATGGAAATCCGCTAGGCGGGTTTCCATTTTGTTCCGGGTTGACGGTTGATGGCAGTGGGAGAGCGAAGGCTCTCATGCATGCTCCTTCACTTCAGGGAGAGGTCCTGTGGGTGGGATGCGGCCCGGGTGATTGCTTTCCGATGTTGCCAGTTTCCAACCGGCTTCTGGAACCGTTTGCCCTAACAGAACCGCGTTCGCAGGTGAGTCAGGTAATGCTCCGGATTGGTCCGCTCCCCGGTGACGGATTCCATCAGATCCTGGGGGAGCAGGGTGGATCCGGTGGCGTGCACCTTGTCCTGCATCCACTTGAGGAGGGGGAGGTAGTCGGCACGGGTGCAGGCGGAGGCGACCTCTTCGTCTCTGATGGCGGCGGCGTGCAGCTGGGCAGCGTTGAGATTGCCAATACTGTAGGTCGAAAAATAGCCGAGCCCACCCATTGACCAGTGGATGTCCTGCAGGCAGCCGTTGGCGTCGTCGGGGGGTCGGAAGCCGAAGAGGGATTCGAATTCCGTATTCCACGCCTCCGGGACGTCAGCCACTTCCAGGGTCCGGTTGAGCAGGTGCCGTTCGATGGAGAAGCGCAGGAGGATATGCAGGTCGTAGGTGGCCTCGTCGGCTTCGACGCGGATACACGAGTAATTCGCACGGTTCACTCCACGCAGGAAGTCATCCAGGGAAAGGGTGTGGAGGTTGGGGAAGATCTCCGCTGCCCTTGGAAGCCACTTTTCCCAGAAGGGGCGGGCGCGTCCGACATGGTTTTCCCAGAGCCGGGACTGGGACTCATGAATGCCGAGGGAGACCGCCTGCCCCGAGGGCAGGCCGTGCTCGCTCCCGGGCAGGCCCTGGTCGTAGAGGCCGTGGCCGGCCTCGTGCATCACTCCGAAGAGCGAGGAGAGAAAGTTCCGCTCTTCGTAGCGGGTGGTCAGGCGTGTGTCACTGGGGCCGAGGTGGGTGCAGAAGGGATGGGTTACAGTATCGATACGGCCTGCCTCGAAGTCGAATCCAAGGCTCTCTGCGATTTCACGATTCAGGGCTTTCTGCCCCTCTATGGGGTAGTGCGCGTCCAGCAGGTCGGCAGGGGTGGATCTGGAATTCTCAACCGCTTCGCGGGCGATCCCGGCCACCGGTTTGCGGAAACGGTCGAAGAGGTTTGCCACCTCCGCAGTATCGGAACCACGCTCGTACTCCTCAAGGAGGGCGTCATAAGGTTCGCCATCATAACCCCAGAGTTCGGCCTTCTCCCGGGCGATATCGAGGAGGTTATTCAGGGAGGGAGCGAACCTTGAGAAATCAGACTCCTTGCGGGCTTCGACCCAGGCAGCCTTGCCGTGGGAGGAGCTCTCGGTGTCACGTTCCACCAGTTCCCGGGGCAGCTTGGCGGACCGGTCGAAGTGGTGGCGGAACTCCCGCAGGTTGGCTGCCACCACCGGGTCGTCGCTGCCTTCCGCCTCGGCGGCTTCCAGGGTGGCACGCCATCGGTCGGAGGTGGTCAGTTCATGGGCCTTTCCCGAAAGCCAGGCCAGTTGGCTTGCACGGTAGCTGACCGCGGCGGGCGGGAGGCCGGTTTCCTGATCCCAGCCCAGCACCGAGGCAGTGGTGGAAATGAGAGCCCGTTCCCGGGCCAGTTCGCAGAGGGACTGGTAGGCGCTCACACTCATGAGCGAGCGCTTAGCGTTCCGGGCCCCCGTGGGCAAGGTAAAGCTCGATTTCCTCCTTGTGGGAGAAAGTGTCGGCGCCCAGACTGGAACTGGGTAGCACTGAGAACCCCGGAATCTCCCCGTTCATGAGTATCGTCAGTAGCAGCTATGCCAGTCCGGATGCCGCCGAGGCTCTCAAACGCCAGCGGCGCATGGCGAGCATCACCAGTCTGATCATCGCTATTTTGTTGGTGGCGCAGGTTGTGATTGTTCTTGCTCTCTTCCTCCTGCCCGCCTTCAGGTTGGAGGTGGCTCCCATCGTGGCCTACTCGGCGGAGAGTGAGGAAGAGGAGGTCGTCGAGCGGCCTGAGGTCACGCCTCAGGTGCAGCGACAGCCCGCTGCTCCCAGCTCCACCATGGCAAAGGTGATAGCGACCTCCGTTCCCAGTCCCACAGCTGTCCCGGTGCCGGAAACCGATACTCCCGATCCGTCCATGGAGTTCGGGGACGGCGACGACTTCGGTGAAGGCTGGGGAGAAGGATCCGGATCCGGGCTCGGTGGGGGCACCAGCTTTTTCGGGGTAGCTTCCCGGGCGGAGCGCATCGCCTATGTCATCGACTACTCGGCCTCCATGCGAGGGCAGGGGAGGGAGGAGCTGATGCGCAAGGAATTAATACGTTCGGTGGACCGGATCGCCCCCAAGACGAATTACGCCCTCATCTTCTTTGCCGGTCCGGCGTGGGTGGCGGGGGATGAGGTGGACTGGACCAAGCAGAAGGCGACCGTGACAGGGAAGGGTCGACGGAAGTATGACTGGAAATCGCCCGGCACCGCTCATGAGTGGGAACAGGTCGGCAAGAAGGAACCCGTTGATTGGCTCGGAGCTACCGACGGACAGCTCTCCAAGTCACGCAGGATCATCAAGGAAACCCGCCTGGTGTGGGGGACGCGCTGGGACAATCCCCTCCAGATGGCCCTCGACATGGATCCTCCGCCCCAGGTCATCTACTTCATGACGGATGGTTCGGCCAGGGGGTCGGCCAAATGGGCGCGCGAGATCGGAGCCAGGGCCAGGAGCCGTGGGATCAAGATCAACTGTGTGGCCATGATGCAGCCCAAGGCGCACGATGACATGGAGGAACTCGCCAAGAGAACCGACGGTCACTTCACCATCGTCATGCAGGGTGGACAGCGAAAGAAGGTGCGCTAGCTCCCCCGCTTCCCTCCTGAATCAATTCGGGATATGCCGTAGTGGCAACCTTGCTGCAGAGTTGCACGATTTGCTTCGTTTCGGCGGCCTGCAGGCACTGGTTGGCCAGCGTTGAGCACTCCTCAAAATCGAGCAGGCGGACAGCTTGTTTCACCAGCGGAGCGAGAGGAGCGCCCACCGAGAGTTCATCCACGCCGAGGCCCACCAGGAGGGGAAGCAATATCAGGTCGCTCGCCATTTCGCCGCATACCCCGGTCCAGATGTCATGCTGAGAAGCGCCGTCGATGACCATCTTGATCAACCGGACGATACCCGGATGGGCGGAGCGATAGAGCTTCGCGACGCGTGGGTTCACGCGATCGACCGCTACCGTGTACTGCACCAGATCGTTGGTTCCGATGGAAAAAAAGTCGACCTCGGAGGCGATGTCGGCGGCGATCATAGCGGCGGAGGGGACTTCGATCATGGCACCCACCGCGATATCCTGGTTGAACTCCACTCCACGGGCGGCGAGCTCCGCTACGCACTCGGCCAGCAGGCTCTTGGCCTGTCGCACCTCCCCGATCCCGGAGATGAGGGGAAACATGAGTCCGACCCGGCCCGCGGTGCCGGCTCGCAGAATGGCGCGCAGCTGTTCCTTGAAGAGGTCCTTGCGGTCGAGGGAGAAGCGGATGCCTCTCCAGCCGAGGAAGGGATTCGGTTCCGGCTCGCTCAGGGGTTCCCCGGGAAGCTTGTCGCCCCCGGCGTCCAGGGTCCGGAAGATCACTTCGCTGGGTGCGACGCGTCGTGCCACCCGCGAGTAAAGCGCGGCTTGCTCCTCCTCATCGGGACATTCCTCTTTTTCCAGCAGGAAAAACTCGGTCCGGAACAGGCCCACCCCCTCCGCGCCTGAGCGGTCCACCAGATCCAGTTCATCCTCGGATTTGATGTTGGCGGAGAGGATGATGGAGTGTCCGTCGGTGGTGATCGCCTTCAGATCGCGCAGCTTATCAAGTTCAGCCCGTCGGCGCTGGTGCTCCTCTTCCAGTTCGCGGTATTTCGCGACAGTTTCCGGGGTGGGATTGGAGATCAACTTGCCCTCGTATCCATCGAGGATACAGGAATCGAGGGCATGCAGGTTGAAGACAGCGTTGCGCAGGCCCACCACCGCGGGAATGCCCAGGGAACGGGCGAGGATGGCGGTGTGGGAGGTGACGCTGCCCTGTTCGGTTGCGAATCCCAATACCTGGTGCCGGTTGATGGCTGCGGTGGCGGAGGGGCTGAGATCGTAGGCTACAAGGATGTGCAGGTGATCAGGTTCGTCGGGAGCGGTTTCCTCGTGTTCCGTGTCAAAATTGCGCAGGACCCGCTGGCAGACATCCTCGATGTCGGTGGTGCGATCGCGCAAAAAGGGGTCGGGGATGCGCCGCATCGACTCAAGCTGGTTCTGCATCACCGCGTAGAAGCAGTATTCGGCATTCTGCCGTCGTTCCTCGATGGCCTTGGGCACGCCCGTTAGCACAATAGGGTCCTCCAGGACCAGCATGTGGGCCTCGAAGATACGTCCCTCCTCGTTGCCGGAGAGGGATTCCATGTGTTCACGGAGTCCTTTGAGCTGCCTGTGGGTGCGGCGCAGGGCGTCTTCGAACCTCCCGGTTTCGCGGGCCACGTTGGCGATGGGATAGACCTCAGGAGCTGAGAATCCCCGGGCCACCACATGGATCGGGCCGAACACGATCCCGCCTGAGACAGGCGTCCCCGCATAGACCATTTGCTTCCTGGCTCCGCCCATTGGCCCGAGCTTGACGGGCGGGCGAGGCATGGTCAATGCCGACAGTATTCACCTGAGAACGATCAGATTTCCTCGAAGTTTCGGTTCACCAAATCTTCCAGAGCTTTCAGAGCATCCTCAGCATCAGTGCCTTCTGTGATTACATTGACGACGGAGCCATGACCGGCCGCCAGCATCATCAGGCCCATGATGCTCTTTCCGTTCACCTCTTCACCGTCCTTTTCGACCCGGATGTCGGCTTTAAACTTACTTGCCGTCTTCACGAATTGGGCCGCGGGCCGGGCGTGAATTCCGAGTTTATTGGATATGGTGAGTTCCTTGCTGGTCATAGACAACATCTCAGCACGGGAAGCTTAGGTGGCAGTCCCGTTCGGTGGGAAGGCAAAACTCCCCGCCGTTCGTGAAGAATTGGTCATTAGCTTCAACGAACTTGATTTTTTGGGTGTTCAATCCACCAATGCGGGTCATTTCGGGGGGAAGCTCCAGAGCCCAAGCCCGAAGATAGCACCTGGCCGCTTTGTCCAAGGGGCCAGCCCATCCAAGCTGGGTCCGCGGCAATCGGCGGAGGTTGGGGAAGGGGTCCAAAGCGGATCGCCACCTCGAAAGACGGCTGCTCCCGGGCGCGGCCGAGGGAAACGAGGGGATTGCGGGGCTCCCGGCTCCTCAGATTGCCGGGTCGTTGCCCTGCATTTTGGCGAGGAGCTTCTGGTTGAACTCGTCGGCCATGTCGTAGCCGAGGCGGCGCAGTTGCAGGTCAAGGGCGGCCACCGTTACGAGGCGGGCGGTGTCGCGTCCGGCGGCCACCGGAATCTCCACGTGGGGAATCGAGTGGTCGAGGATGACATGGCCTTCTCGGTGGAGGCCCAGACGATCGACATTGTTGAGGTCGCTTTCGTCCTTCAGGGTGACCACGAGGTCGAGTCGCTTTTCCGGGCGGATGGCGGAGAGTCCGTAGAGGTTGGCCGCGTTGATGATGCCGATGCCGCGCATCTCGATGTAGCCGCGGGCCAGGTCCGGACAGGAGGCGATCAATTCGTCGCCGTGGCGTTGTATGCGCACCATGTCGTCCGCTACCAGAGCGCCACCCCGTTCGAGAAGACCGATGGCGGTTTCACTTTTTCCTGATCCGCTGCTGCCAATGATGAGGATGCCCACGCCGCGGAAGTCGACCATGCAGCCGTGCAGGGTGATCGATTCCGAGAACTCCTGTTCGAGGAGAATGGAAGCGAGGTTGAGGAACTGCATGGTCACCATCGGGGTGCGGAAAATGGTGAGCTTGTACTCGGAAGCGATGGCCAGTAGTTCGTCGGAAAGAATGTGATCGCGGGAGGTTACGACACAGGGGACCTTCTTTTCACAGACCTGGCGGAAGCGCTGGGCACGCAGGCCGGGGGAGAGTTTCTTGAGATAGGAAGCCTCCGAATTGCCGATGATCTGGATGCGTTTGTTGGCAAAGTAGGTGAAGAATCCCGCCAGCGCGAGTCCGGGGCGGTTGGGGGCCGGTTCACGGATGGTCCGTTCGAAGCCGTCCTGCGAGTCGCCGACCAACTTGAGTTTGAGGGCCTCGTGGTGGCGTTCGTAGAAGCGGCCCACGCTGATGGAGGTGATCTTTTTCACCCGGGATGCCATGGCCCCAGGGTAGTGCGTCCGGGAAATATCTAAATGCTAAATCTCAGTTTCGGGATCTCAAACCGCAGATTCCGGAGCTCAGGGGGCGGACGGGACCTGTCCTCATGCGAAGGCGGTGGCATTATGAGCGGCAATTCTGCCGGAGGTGCTGCGCCCAATGCCCTGCAGGAATTGGGGGTCCCCCTTGCAGGATTCCATGGTTTTAAGCGGTGGTATCCAGTTCCACGAGGGCGTACTCACCGTCCTCTCTTCGCTTGTAGACGATCTGGAGGACACCCCGTCGGGCGTTCTTGAAGAGGACGAACGGGCGGTCACTCAGTTCCAGCTCCATGATCGCCTCTTCCTTGAAGAGAGTGGGCAGGCGAAAGGATTCCTCGTGGATCTTGCTTGGTTCCGGTTCCGTTCCGTCGTGCTCCTCCTCAATGACGTGGGTATCGAGGAAATCAGACGCATAGATTTTCTCATCGAGAAACCTGATGGTATCCTTGGCGCGGGGGCGGTGTCGCTTGAGGAGTCGCGTCTTGTACTTCCGCATTCGGCGGGCGATCTTGTCGATGGTCTCGTCGATGCTTTTGTACATATCCTCGGTCTCCGAGGAAGCATCGATGGTGATGTGATTGGCGCAAAAGAGGAGAATCTCAGCGGTGTGGCGTTTGCCCTGCACGTCGAGGATCGCCTTGGCCTCGATGATTTTCGGGTAGTCCAGATGAAGGCCTTCAATCTTGTTGGTGGCGTATTCCTTGAGGAAGTCGGTCGCCTGTTCGTGGCGGACGGTTATGGTGATATGCGGTTCGAGGTTTGCGCTTTGCATTGGAGTCTTGTTGTGGATGAGGACGGCAAAAGAACTCTCGAACTCTCCGTCCATCATCTTTCAACCTAGAGTAATGAAGCCGCGAGCGCTACACCCTTCTTTGGGGGATGTTTGATTGTTGATTAGTCGGATGTTCTCATCCGAATGGATGATCTGCCAATTCGATCCCTCGATGAATCGCGACGGGTCTTCCCCTGACCAGGAATCCTCAAGACCTGCAGGAAGTCCTGGAGATATGCTTACATGGAGAAGTTCTCGCCCAGGTAGTGGCGACGGGCCACGGGGTCGTTGGCGAGTTGCTCGGAAGGGCCCTCCAGGACCACGCGGCCTTCGAGGAGAAGGTAGGCACGGTCGACGATCTGCAGGGTTTCGCGCACGTTGTGATCGGTGATGAGCAGGGAGATGCCGTAGTCGTTGCAGAGTTGCTTGATGATCTCCTGGATATCAAGGACTGCGATGGGATCGACGCCGCTGAAGGGTTCATCGAGCATGAGGAGGCTGGGTTCGGTGCAGAGTGACCGTGCTATTGAGAGACGGCGTTTTTCTCCACCGGAGAGGGTGAGGGCGGAGGAGCGGCGCACGCCGTCGATGCCGAAACGCTCCAGCAACTCTTCGCAGCGGGCATGTCGTTGCCTGCGATTCAGGTCGCGACGGGTCTCCAGGACAGCCAGGAGATTCTGCTCTACACTGAGCTTACGGAAGATGGATTCCTCCTGAGGGAGATAGCCGAGGCCGTGGCGGGCTCGCTTGTGCATGGGCAACCGGGTAACGTTGCGGTCGCCCATGTGAACCTGCCCGGCATCGGGAGGGATGAGGCCGGCGATCATGTAGAAGGTAGTGGTCTTGCCGGCCCCATTGGGGCCAAGCAGGCCAACCACTTCGCCTGGGCCCACCGTGAGGCTCACGTTCTCCACCACCGGACGTCCGCTGTAGACCTTGCGGAGGCCATCCACCTGCAGGACAGGTGAAGCCGCTTCCGGGGCCGGGGCGGGTGTCGGTTGCGGTTGTTGTTCAGCGTTGGCGTCCACGTTAATACCGATTGCTAGTTTTCTTTCTCCTTGCGAAGCTTTTCGAAGTTTTTGTCCTTGAGGTCAAAGAATTGTTCCCAGGCGCCGCGGGAGAGCTCAAAGCTGCCATTTGGATGGAAAAGGATGTAGAGGCCGTTCTCGCGGGCCTCGAAAAAGCTCTTCCCCTGACGGATTCCAGGGCGGCCTCCGCGCAGGGCGAGGATTCCCGAGCTGGCCTCGTAGGTGGCGGCAGCGGAGTTGGCCACCACCGGTTGCGCCCCGGCCCCGGGGATGCGGGTGATGATGACCTTCCCGAGGGCCACGATCTTATCGACATCGGAGAACGCTTCCGGCCCTTCCAGGCGGTTTTCCGTGGCATTTATCCGCCGGGCCAGGGTGATGCGCATGCTATCACTGCAACGCAGGCGGAAACGTGGTTCGTGCACCACAATCTCACCGAGGTAGACCACCTCGCCCTTGATTGAATCGAAGTAGAGCCCACCCTCGCAGGTCACGGTGATGAACTCGGTCGTTTTTTTCTTTTCACCCTCCCTGCGGCGCAGATTGGCGAGGTCGCCAGTGGTGATCCACGGGCCTGGTTCGGCGAAGAGGCTGCCGTTTTCGTAGAAGCGCATGTAGAGGTCCGGCTTTCCGGCCCGGAGCGAATTGTCGCCCTGGCTGATGGTGGGCGTTCCTCCGCGTAGAATGATGTTGGCAGTCGTCACGTCGAGAATGGCATGTTGAGCGGTCGCAGTGACGGCGGCGCGTTTTCCGTCCGGATCTTCCCGGATAAGACGCACCCTGCCGCTGGCCACCACGTGGTCAACATCGGAGAAGGCTTCCGGTCCGGCCAAATCCCCGGCCGAAGCTTCGGGTTTCCTTCCCAGGAAGATCTTAATCTCTTCGTCGGCCTGGACGTAAAATTGCGGATGCTGGACCTTGACGTCCTTGAGATAGACGATGTGCCCCTCCCGGGCGTCGAAGTAAAGGCCGCCACGGGAGGTGACGACGATCAGTTGCGGTTTTCCGTTTTCTCTCCCGGGTTTGGCCTCCGTCTTTTTGTCGGCTTCACCTCTCTCGCTCTCCTGCGAGGAAGGTTGGTGGGCGGGCGCAGCGGGTTCGGAGTCTCCGGTTGTGGCCGGTTTTGTCGGGGGCGTCGCGTCAGGTGAGGGCTTTTCCCCATTTTCGGCGCCATCCCCCAGGTGTTTGAGGGCAGAGAGGTCGCCCACGGTGGTCCAGAGGCCTTCCTCTGCATAGAAGTCCCCGTTCTGGGAGAGGCGGAGATAGAGATCGGGGCTCCCGGCAGTGAGGGAGTTGAGTCCCTGTCTGATGGTGGGGGTACCGCCCTGCAGGACGATGTCTCCGGTGCGGCGGTCGATGACGGCGGTCTCACCGGTGGCAATGCTGGGCGGATTCCTGCCGGATGAATCCTTGAGGGTCACCCGCACTCCACCTGAGACCACGAAGAGGTAGGGATCGATCAGTTCCGAGAAGGTTTTGTCCTTTTCCCCGCTCGCGCTCTCATTCCCCACCTGTGTCCTGTTTTCGCTGCTGGATGTATCCGAATTCCTGATGGCCTCGGAGAGGTCCTGCGGGGGGAAGAAGACCTTGAGGTGTCCGGCGCAGGTCAGCGTGAAGCGGGACTCGGTAACCTCGATATTGCGAAGGTAGGAAACGTGCCCGCGCTCCGGGTTGAGGAACATGCCGCCTTCCGCCGTGATCAGGACTTCTCCCGCGGCTACATCGACGGGCGGAGGAGTTACAGGATTTCCCTGTGGGATGCGGGTGAGGAGCCTGGATTCCGGAATCTCTACGGTATGCGAAAAGCTGCGAAGGTCGGTATCCGCCTTCCCGCTCGACTGGCGGCTTTGCGTCATGAAGTTGCGCGTGGGAGCACGGTTGGCGAGGACCGACTTGGTGCGTGACTGGAGGAGGGCATCGATCTTGCGACGTTCGGTGCCGGTCAGGCCTTCAGGCCCGGTGAAAGCGGTGGCGAGTTCGCTAAGGCCCGCAGACGAGAGGGGCTTCTCCGGGGGGTGTTCATTTTTTTCGGAGGCAGGATGATTCCCTTTCTGGTTGTCCGGTGCGGCCAGGAGAGTGGAGACCGGACCGCGCACGAAGCCGGAGCGGGACTCCAGGTGGAAGACACCTCCTGTCCCCTGTCCCCGGATCTTTCCACCGCGCAGGGTGATGACCTTATGGGCCCGGAGGATTCCCGTGTTGAGGGAGAAGTTCGCTGAGCCCATCCGCATGCGGATTAGAACCGAGTCGTTTTGAAAATAGCGGAGGGCAATATTCTCTCCGAGGAGGTCCCGCTTGGTGAGAACCTTGAGGAAGCCGGATTGCAGAAGCGCCATGCGCTCGAGCTTCTTGTTGAAGACGGGGATGCGAACTTCCTTCAACATGCTCCCGGCCGGCAGGTTGTCCATTATTGGTCCGAGCTTCTGGTAGGGGAGTTCCGGATTTTGTCCCTCCGGCACCTCCTGTGCCGGTGCGCGTTCGGGTCCGGTCCCGAGAAGGACGAGGGCCAGAAGGAGCGGAGCAGCACGCATGGGAGGGAACTGGAGCGTAAGGATCTGGGTTATGAACTGGACGTTCTAGCTGGAAAGGGCAGGGCAGTCTCTCCGGCGCGGTGAGCACCGTCAGGTGGAGAGAGCCCGGTGAATCTTCATCAGGGAGATGAGGACGGCTTCGATCTCTTCAAGGGAAATCTGGTTGGGTCCGTCGGAGAGAGCTTCCGCGGGGTTGGAGTGCGTTTCCATGAAGATGCCATCCACTCCGGTGGCCATTGCGGCGCGGGCCAGAACGGGAGCCAGTTCTCCGTCGCCTCCGGTGGTCCCTCCCAGGCCGCCCGGGCGCTGAACCGAGTGAGTAGCGTCGAAGATGACGGGGATGCCCTCCTGCCGGATCCAGTAGAGGGAGCGCATGTCGGCCACCAGGTTGTTGTAGCCAAAGGTTGTCCCGCGTTCGGTGATGAGGAACCGTTCGCAACCGAAGGAACGCAGCTTGTCGGCAATATTGGTGCAATCCCAGGGGGCGAGGAACTGGCCTTTCTTCACGTTCACGGCACGTCCGGTAGCCGCACAGGCCTCCAGGAGATCGGTCTGGCGGCAGAGGAAAGCGGGCACTTGGAGAAGGTCGACATGCTCGGCCGCGAGCGCAGCCTCTTTCGCTGTATGGATGTCAGTGGTGACCGGAATGCCAAGTTCCTTCCCTATCTCACCGAGGATGCGGCATCCCGTTTTCACTCCTGGTCCACGGTAGGAATCGATAGCCGTGCGGTTGGCCTTGTCGTAGGAGGCCTTGAAGAGGAGGGGCACGTCCAGGCGGGAGGAGATTTCAGCCAGGGTGCGCGCCATCTCCCAGGCAAATTCCTCGCTTTCCAGGCCACAGGGACCAAGGATGAAAAAGGGGTGCCCTCTGCCAACTTCGACGTTCTGGATCGTGAAGGAATCTACCATCGCTTCTTGGTGCCACCACCATGCCGTAGGCTGGGGACTGATTCAATAGCGGGATTGGGTCAGGGGGACTTCTTGTCTCCGAATCCAGTTTCCCGGGATTCCGATGATGGTGAAAGGTCCTGCCAGGGATGGCTGTCAGCGGCAAAGGGCCGGAGGTGTTCTCAGGATTTCCCCTGCTTGCGGCACCAATCCGTCCGGATCGGCACCCTTTCGTTACAGGCGCTGCAGGAGGTTGAATCAGGCTCCGGCAGCCTCCCCCCGTGCCTCAATCTCGGCGTGGAGGGAGCGTAGATTCAGCAAGGCGGTCTGAAGAAGCTTGTCTTCTTCCGGTGTTCGATTGCCCGTGGTTTTGTTTTCCAGCATCTCAAGCGAATCGAGAACCGAACGGGCGGCCTTGATATTCACTTCCAGCTTTCCGCTGGTGGGATTGGGGACCTGTCCGAGGAACATTCCTGCGTTCTGGGCCTGCAGGATGACAAAGTCGGCGAAGCGTGGGTCGTTCTCCATGTGGTGTCGCCGGGACGGTTACACCGGATGAAGGGGGAAGGCCAGTCGTTACCACCCGCGAAATCCTTGAGGCTCCCCGGGTCTTGCCGAATCCGGACGGGGGGATGGCGCTCAGGGCTTGGCCTGAGGGCTGACTGTTGCGATGACCGGGTCTCTCCCGAAGTACCTCCGGGCGGTGGCGAGGATCTCTTCACCAGTGAGGGACTTGATCCTTTCAGCGTGTTCGAGGTGGTGGAGGGGTCCAAGACCGAAAAGGGTGTTGAGGGCACAGACCTGCGCCATGGAGTGGTTGCTCTGGTTTTCGAGTGCGTCACTGGCCAGAACGCTGGTCTTGGCATGGGCCAGAGGATTCTCCGGGATGCCTTCCTGGGTGAGGATTTCTATCTGGGCAAGCAGTTCGCGGCGGGCCACGTCGGCTTGGTCAGGCGCTGTTCCCACGTAGAAAGCGAAGAGTCCGCTACCCAGGCCGTGAAACTGGGTGGCATTGACGTAGTAGGCCAGTCCCAGTTCTTCCCGTAGTCGCGTGAAGAGGGGCCCAGCCATGTTGGAGCAATACTCGTGGATCAATTCCAGGGCGGGGATGTCCTCGGAGGTGATGTGGGCACCCGGGTAGCCGATGGCGATGACGGCCTGTTCCTTGGCCAGATGCCTGGAGATTTCACCGGAACTGGTCTCTTGCCCGGTTCCGGAGTCGGCTTCGATGGCCGACCCTTCGGGGAGGGAGGCAAAGATCCTCTCGCATAAGTCTGCGGTGGCATCGGGATCGATGTCTCCAAAAACGGCCAGGACACCGTTCTGGCGCGTCATGAAGCGGTGGTGGTGGTCGAGGAGGGCCTGGCGGTCGAGTTTTTCGAGCGATTCCTCGGTGCCGAGGCGCGGGAGGCCATAGTGCCGATCTCCAAAAAGGGTGCTGCGCAGGAGCCGGAAGGTCGTCTTGAGGGGATCTTCCCTCGCCTCCCGAAGATCCGCGCGTTGAATCTCACGTTCCCGGTCGAGCGTGTCTTCCTGAAAGGCAGGTGCGCTCAGCGCTTCCCCTGACAGACTGAGGACAGTAGCGAGGTCGGGCTGGAGACAGAAGGAGGACACGATGCTGGTGTTGTTGCCCGCGCTGGCGCTCACGGTCGCACCAAGGGACTCAACCGCCCGGGCGAATTCACCACCGGGGTGGTCCGTGGTGCCCCTGGTGAGAAGGGATGCATGCAGCGGATTGATGCCGCAGTTCCCGGGAGTCTCCACCGGGCGACCCGTGCGAAAGACACCTTGAAAATGCACGGTGGGCACCCTGGGGTCAGATCGCAGCACGAGGGTGAGTCCATTGTCGAGAGTCCGCGTCGTGATTTCACCCGGGGCCTTGCCCGGACGTGTCACATGAGCAGGGGCATGTGCCTCGGTGGGATCGAGAGAGGTGATGGTGAGCCCATCAGGTCGGAGGTAGTGGTGAGCCACCCGGATGAGATCGTTAGGGGTCACCTGATCGAGCAGATCAAGGTAGTCACGGGTGAAATCGAGGTTCCGTGCCTCGTGCCAGTTGGAGGCCAGATCAGCAGCGCGTCCCGAAGCGGTGGTGAGGATTTTGAACTGATGGGCGAAAATCTGCCGACGGGCCCTCTCGAGAGCAGGTCGCAGTTCGCCTTCGAGGGCCGGGGTGAGGTCGGCGAGGATGGCCTGCTCCAGACGGTCACGCTGATCATGATCGACCTCCGCGGAAATACTGAACATTCCGGGACCATCTGCGGGACTCCAGGCCCAGGATCCGATGTAATGGGCGAGTCCCTCCTGCTCGTGAAAGCGGCGGTAGAGGTGGGACGAGCGACCTCCTCCGAGCACGCCGGAGAGCAGTTCAAGGGCGGGGATGTCCGGGTGATCGAGTCCTGGCGTCTGCCACGCCAGGGTGGTTTTACTGACCGGGATGGTAAAGGGTTGGCGCTCTTCCCGTCGCCCGAGCTGTCGCGGTTCCTGCAGATCATTGACCCGGGAGAGAGCCCGTCCGGGCAGGCGCTCACTCATCTGTTCCAGGTTGGCCAGGACGGTCGAGCGATCGAAGTCGCCCGAGAGAACAAAGATGCTGTTGGAAGGGAGGTAGCGCCGGCGGTGATAATCCATCATGTCCTCGTAGCTGAGGGCGTCGAAGAGTTTGCGATGTCCGATGACTGGATGGCGGCGGGGGTCGTGCTGAAAGAAGGTTCGAAAGAGGAGTTGGCTGGCGGCGGAATCAGGATCGTCCCGGCCCATGTCAATCTCGCGCCGGATCACGTCGCGCTCGGTCTCGAAATCTTCCTCCGGGAAGCTGGGGAGGAAGGCCAGTTCGAAGAGGATATGGACAAAGGTGTCACAGGAAGTGCTGGGACCATCGATGTAGTAGACAGTCCGGTCCAGGGAGGTGTAGGCATTCCATTGCCCTCCCGCGGAATTCACGCGCGTGGCCAGTTCCGCTCCCGGAAAGGAATCCGTGCCTTTGAACACCATGTGTTCGAGGAGGTGCGAGAGCCCGCTGCCGGAGAAGTGCTCCTCGTGCTGGCTGCCGGTTGCGATCCAGCACTGGGCGGAGACAACCGGGGCGGTTTGGTCCACCTGCATGATGACAGTAAGCCCGTTGGAGATGGTGTGCAGCGAGGCGTCGGTGGCGGGGAATTGCATTGAGTTACCGGAGGAGAGGCATGGTTATTGGGGCGAGTGGTGAGGCAGGTCAAGCGGGATGCCTGTCCCGACCGTTCTGCCCAGGGCCGGGATTCCCCAAATTCCCTTGGCGTGGGGAGGTGATTTGCTAGAACACCTGCATCTAAGTAATGATGTCGAAAGATTTTTCCCACCCCACTCATGGCCGAGGAAGATAATAAGAAGCCGGATACGCCTGAGGAGGCGGCTGCCGAGGAGAAGCCCGTGGTGGAAGAGAAGCCCGCGGTGGAAGAGAAGCCCGTGGTGGA
>DLRK01000046.1:0-13801 GCA_002501065.1 Akkermansiaceae bacterium UBA7890 | reverse complement strand
AGCCCGTGGTGGAAGAGAAGCCCGCGGTGGAAGAGAGTGCCGCAGAAGAGGTGAAGCCTGTCGCTGACGCGAAAGAGAAGTCTCCCCCCGGCTACGAGAACCGCAGGCCGGTAGTTATTGTTATTGCCGTCATATTGCTTCTCGGTCTGGTAGGGGGAGGGATTCTGGGCTGGATGTACATGAGCCGGGACCGGGTGGGCGTTCTGAATTACCGGGTGCAGGTGGGGGAGGAGGTCAATATGCGGGAGGTTATTGCGAAGGAAGAGAAGTTCCTGGAGAGCGATCAGGTTCTTAAACAGGTGATCAAGAACCTGAGCCTCATCGAGGGGTGGCGTATGGATTCCGAGGAGGAAGTCCTCGCTCACATGCGCGCCAAGCTCATCGTGAAGGAGGACCGGATGGGTGCCCTCGTGCGGGTGATCTACCGGGACCGCAAGCAGGATCGGGCCCTGGAGATCCTGCAGGAGATCAAGAAGGTCTTCACCCCGATACGCTCTGAGGCCGTCCGTAGGAATGAGTTGCCAGCGCTCATGCCCATGGATGACGAGGGAGCTCCCCTGCCGACAAGTCCCTGAGCCTGGTCAACAAGTTGCCCTCGCAGGAGGTTCAATCGGCGCCGATTTTCAGGGGCAGGTTGATGGAGGGAAACTCGCGGAGAGTGAGACCGATCATGGCGCCAAACTCGTCGTTGTAACGGTGGTTGCGGTGGAAAAGTCCGAGTGAGACGACCCAGTTATCGAAGGTGCGGTGGACAGAATAGTGCTGGTATTCCAGGGCACTGTCGTCGATTTCCCAACGGTGACTGAAGCCGGCTCCCCAGTCCTTGTTGAATCGTTTGAAGGCTCCATACTCGAAGCGGATGGAGTCCTGCAGGATGGGATGATCGTTGAGGAAGCGATGCCGGACAGTGAGCTCCAGGTTGTCGGAGGGCATGTAGCGGAGGGAGCCCATTATCTCGGTGAAATCTCCCACCTTGCTCAGGAGTGGAAACTGGGTTTCCAGTCCCAGTTCAAGCCAGGGGACGGGATGAAAGTAGATTTCATTGTAGAAGTTGGAAAACTCACGATCAAATTCCGGATCTTCCTGGAACCAGTCCAGGTAGGAATTGATGGAAAGCCACTCATGGCTGCCGCCGTCGCGCCTTGTAAGGAAGCGGTTGCGAACACCCAGGCGGATGATGGTCCAGTCTTCAATGTCGTCGATGGCAGTGAAGCGACCTATCCCCAGCGGGCGGGGACGGGTGCTGGCGGTGAGACGGTCGATGCGGGGAAAGCTGGAGTCCAGTTCGTTGGTGGCGATCCACGAGGCCCCCGCGTAGGGTTGGATGACGTGCAGGAGACTGTCCAGACCCAGGGCGTCGCTTTCGACTTCGGGAAAGGAGCGGGAGAACTTTACGGAGGCGTCGATCCCGGCGTAGATGTGGGTGCGTTCTTCGTTGTCTCCAGGGCCGTCAACATTGTGGTAGGTGGTGGAGCCGAGTCCGGCCCGCGGGACGAGGTTGAGTCGGTTGTCGAGGCGCATGGGAAGGGAGAATTCCTGCCAGAGGTGCAGGCGGGTGTAGCCATGTTCGGCCAGGATGGTGTTGATTTCGGAGATGCGCGGGTCGCCGGGTTGCAGGGCGGCCGCTTCCGCCTTCAGGTTGCGACGCTCGAAGGTGGGAAGGTGTTCGTTGTAGAGACCGGCCACGAGTTGTCCTTCGTGCAGAATAGGCGAGTTGAAGAGGGGATGGCGGACCTGGTCGAGGGCGAACTCGGGCAAGCGGGTATCGGTCTGGTAAAAGGAGTTGGGACGCAGCCGGGTCCACAGGGTGAGCAGGTTGCGCTCGCGCCGGTGGGTGAGAGCAAGGGTGTTGTCGGGATTGGGTTCTACCCGAAAGGTGCTTGGGTCGTAATCCTCAAGGTAGAAGCGATCACTGAGGTAGGTCAGGTTGGCGTCGAGGTGGCTGTTGCCGCCCGGAATGATGTCGGGGAGCTGGAGGCGGTGGCGTAACTGGAGGCGAAAACGGTTTTCGGTCACGTTCTCGCGCCGGATGCCACTCCGGTTGTGGGTCGAGTCGAAGTCGTGGATGTGGTAGAGCTTGAGCCAGCCCAGGTTCGGGTTTTTGTGCTGGTGGGTGTCGAAGAAGTCGACCCCGGTTCCTGCCCCGCGTTTGGTAAGCAGGTCGAGGTGCCACTGGGAGAGCAGCCATGCGTCCCTGCGTTCGCCGGTCCGGGGGTCCTTGTCGCCTCCGAGCATGAGGCCGTAGCGGTTGAGGAGGTAGGGGCCCCAGTTTGAACGAGCTCCCGGGATGAAGTGGTATCCCAGTTCCGTGTTGAGAGGCTGGGCCAGGTAGGGCAGCCAGAAGATCGGCCTGTCTCCGGCATAGAGCTTCATGTCGCGGAAGATAACCTTCTCGCCCGGGATGACAGTAGTCCTTGCCGCCCGCACCCAGAAGGCGGGATCCCTGATGTCGTGGGTGGTCACGCCCGCATCCTCGCCCACGAAGAGGGTGCGCCCATCACTCTGCACCATTCGAAATCTGTCTGCCTCAAGGAGAATGGGATCCATGCCGATGCGCAGACCGTCGCCCTCCAGGCGCTCTTCCTCATACCAGAAGGTGGCCGATTTGCCGCGATGCAGGATTGCACCCTGGTAAACGGACACATTTCCGGTGAAGCGCACGAATTTCCCCTGCAGGTTTATGACGATGTCGTCCGCAAAGAGCTGAATGCCGTTGTTGGTGCGGCATTGCATGTTCCCGTGATAGAGGATGAGTTCCTTCTCCGCGTCCCACCTGGTCTCGTAGTCATCGCCGATGATGCGGAGATTTCGGGGCATGGCGGGGACCAGGTTGAAGGGATCGCCAGGCACTCCAGAGCCGTTCCCTTCCGGAATGGTCAGCAATTCCTCTCCGGTGGGCGGGGGATCGACCTCCTGGCCGGAGCAGGGCAGCGGGACCAGCAGGACAAGGGCGCAGGACAGCGAAACGATCGCGCCTTTTGGCGCTTGATCGGTATTTCGCTGGTTTCCGCCCGCCACTCGCCGCAAAGGCATAGGGTAATGGACTCTCATTCGGAGGCTCGAAACAACCAAAATTGTTTGGGAAATGATCCTGCAATTGATTGAGAAGGGTGGCACACCCGATCAAGGCAAGAGGCGCGAGTGCCGGGACGCCGGAGATCTAGAGGGTCGCGATATTCCTCGATGGGGATTTTGACTGGGTGCCCTGCCAAAGGATCGGTCATGGGCGCAGGTGTGAAGGGATCCGCGTATCGCTGTTTAAACCTACAAGGGTGCTTGAGGTTCCCTAACAGTGCTGAGATCACCCCCTTTCTGTTGGGGCTGTTCGAAGGAGCGGCACTCCCTGTGGGGGCGACCCGAACTTGTCCTTGTGTCGGTCCCGGTGCACTGCATGGTTAGGACACGAATTTGACCCATGGCGATTCCACAGAGCACGATTGCCCTGATCTACGATTACGATCAGACGTTGAGTCCCAGCTTTATGCAGGATGACGTGCTTTTTCCCGAATTCGGGATTGATCCTGAGCAGTTCTGGAGGCGGTGCGACACTCTCGTCAGGGAGCAGCAGTGGGATGGTGAGCTGGCCTACATGAAGTGTCTGCTCGACTACCTGCAGATGGATGCAGTGACCAATGCGCGCCTGGTCGAACTGGGGAGCGGACTCCGCTACTACCCGGGGGTCCCGGAACTTTTCGATGAGATCCGGTCCGCGGTTCTGCGCCCCGAGCATCACGCCGCGGGAGTCGCCATCGAACACTATATCATCTCATCGGGGCTCAAGGCCCTCCTGGAGGGAAGTAGTCTGGCGGGCAAGATGACAGCCATGTTCGGCTGCGAATTCGGCGAGGACCATGAAGGGCGCATCAGTTTTCCCAAGCGCACCATCTCGCATACCACCAAGACGCAGTTTCTCTTCCGGATCAACAAGGGGCTGCTCAATCACGAGGATGACGTGAACGATCATATGCCGCCTGAACTGCGGCCCATTCCGTTCGAGAACATGATCTATGTGGGTGACGGTCCTACCGATGTTCCCTGTTTCACGGTAATGAAGAGAAATGGAGGGCACGCCATTGCGGTCTACAATCCCCAGGATCCAAGCGGGCGCAGCTTCCTGAAGTGTTACAAGTTGTGTGCGCACGCTGACCGGGTAAAGCACATCGCTCCCGCGGACTACCGGAAGGGAAGTCACCTTCGAAATCTGCTGGAAGAGATGGTGTGTGAAACAGCGGACCGCATCCTGGAGCGCCGCCGCGAAGAACTGGATACTGCCACGGTGGCAGCGCCGGGATTTTGAGAATTCCGGGTGTTTAATGTTGAATGAGCGAAGCGGGATGCTGGATGATTCACTGATGACGAATGGCTGAGAAAAATCACTATCATTTCATTGGTGTTTGCGGGACGGCGATGGGTGCGGTGGCTGCTGCCATGAAAGAGCGGGGGATCACGGTGACAGGATCCGATGAGCGCGTTTATCCACCCATGTCCACCTTTCTTGAGGAGAGCGGGGTGGAAATCATGGAAGGCTATCACGCATCCAACATCCCGGAGAGCGCGGATGTCATCATCATCGGGAATACGATCAGCCGCGGCAACGAAGAGGCGGAGGAGGCCCTCAATCGCAAACTTCTCTACCAGAGCCTGCCTGAAGTTCTGAAGGATCAGTTTCTGCGCGGAAAGCGGAATTTTGTGGTGACAGGGACACACGGCAAAACCACTACCAGTGCGATTCTGACCTGGGTTCTGCAATCGTCCGGGCGTGAACCCGGCTACATGATCGGGGGTATCCCGGCCAACCTGGGGCGGGGGGCATGCTTCACCGATTCCGAGTTCAACGTTCTGGAAGGCGACGAATACGACACCGCTTTCTTCGACAAGCGCTCGAAGTTCCTGCACTACCTCCCCGAGTTTGTCATCATCAACAACATCGAGTTTGATCACGCGGACATCTATGACTCACTGGACGACATCAAACTGACCTTTCGGCGATTCCTGAACATTGTTCCCAGTGGTGGGTTGACGGTGGTCAACGGGGATGACTCCAATGTCCTGGATGTGATCGAGGGGGCTCTCTGTCCGGTGCGCACGCTTGGATTCGGGAAGCGTTGTGACATGAGGATCGAGGAGGTTTCCTACGAAACGGATGGCAGCAGTTTCACTCTGGTGGACGAGCGTTACACCATTCCCATGGTGGGTGAGTTCAATGTCCGCAATGCTGCCATGGCGGTGGCCGGGGGAATATTTGCGGGACTGAGGCCCGATGAGATTCGCAGTGGGTTTGCGAGTTTTCAGGGCATAGCCCGCCGCCAGCAACTGTGTGGAGAGGTGCGCGGGGTCAGGGTGATTGACGATTTTGCTCACCATCCCACCTCGATCAGGCTCGCGGTGCAGGCTCTGCGGCAACGCTATCCCGACGCCCGACTCTGGATCATCTTCGAGCCGCGTTCCAACACCACCAGGCGCAACATTTTTCAGTCCGAGCTGGCGGATGCACTGGCCAGTGCCGACCGTGCGGTGGTCCCCGCCATCGCGGATCCGGAAAAGTTTGCGGAAGAGGAGCGGCTTGACCCGGAGCAGCTTGTGCGTGACATCGCCGCAGGGGGAGGGCAGGGAGTCTACCTCCCCACCGTGGAGGAGATAGCAGGGCATGTGGCGGCCGAGGCCGAGGCAGGTGATGTGGTGGCGATCCTCAGCAACGGAGGGTTCGGAGGTCTGCACGGGATCCTGCTTGAAAGACTGGGCGATGCCGCAACAGGGCGGTGATCCAACGACACGGTATCCATTCGATCTGATCTGAAGGATAGGCTCCCGCGTCCATTAGCTCTTGTTGCTTTGCGCGGTCTTGGCGTTTGTGCGTCCGGCAAGCCGATTGTTCAGCGTGATCGAAAGAGTGAGGGCGGCCATCTGATTGATGAGGCTGCGGTGCTCGGAAGCCACTTTGGCAACGGAGGGATCGTGGTGGTAAGAGAGGATGTAGCGACCGATTTGCGAGAAGAGAGAGATCATCTCGCTCTCCAGGGAGCCCCTCTTCGCACGGTTGCTGGAGAGGTCCTGGTTGGCCTTTCCAATGTTCTGGTAGTTGCCCAGGGCTTCGTCCCGCATCTCGGAGCGCCGCGTTTCGATACGGGCATCAATGTCCTTAAGGGCGCTTTCGATCGAATCGATCCTGACGACCAGGGCATCGCGGCGATCGCGCAGTTCCTTGAACTGCGTCTTCAGCCTGAGGAGTTCCTGCCTGGAGGCATCGAGTTTCGGAGACTGCTGGTCACTCTCACCGACGAGGACTTCAAGCTTGGCTGTGACTCCGTCATGGCGTCGCTTGACGGCGCGGGCATCTTCCACGATTATTTCACGCTCGGATTTGAGTCGTTCGCTTGTTTCGGCCAGGGTCGCCCGTTCGTCCGTCAGGTCCTTGGAGCTGTCAACCACCATGCCCAGCAGGTCTGTCCGGTGCTCGTTGTAGTCCGACAGGTTGACGTTGGCGGATTCGATTTTCTGGGAGAGTTCCTCGTAGTTCTTGGTGAACTTGCGCAGGTTCCAGTATTCCACTGAGAGCTCCTCGATTCCTTCGACCTCCGCCCAGGCAAGGCGCCCCAGGATTTCCTCGGCTTCCCGCAGGAGATGAAGTTCGGTCGCGGCGTGGGTCGCATGACGTTGCCTCATCGAAATACCGAAAGCCCGGGCTAGACGCCATAGGAGATAAGAGGTTTGGGTCATCGTTGGGGGGTGGGATGCTGGGCGGCTGCGGCTTGCTGGGCAACGTAAAATTATTTTCTCAGGTTCTTCTGCAGGTTGCTGACCACGGTGAAATCCTCGAGGGTCATGATATTACCGGTCACTCCTCCAGTGGCCACCAGCTCCTTGAGAATGCGGCGCATGATCTTTCCGGAGCGGGTCTTGGGCAGAGCGGGGGTCAGGTGGATTTCGTCGGGGCGGGCGATCGCCCCGATCGCTTTGACGACATGCGCCTTGAGATTCCTGTCAGTGGTGGCAGTTGCCTTCACGCTTTCCTTGAGGGTGACGAAGGCCGCGATCCCCTGTCCCTTGATCTCGTGAGGACGGCCCACGACCGCAGCTTCCGCCACGTCCGGGTGAGCCACCAGGGCGCTTTCTACTTCGGCAGTGCCGAGGCGGTGCCCGGAGACGTTGAGGACATCATCGAGCCGGCCCACGATCCAGAAGTTTCCCTGCTTGTCGGTGCGGGCGCCGTCACCCGCGGTGTAGATACCCTTGTAGTCGTTCCAGTAGGTTTTGCGGTAGCGGCCCTTGTCGCCGTAAATGGTGCGCAGCATGGAAGGCCACGGTTTGCGGATGACCAGCTTGCCACCCTCGTCGGCCTGGCATTCGTTGCCTTCCTCGTCGAGGATAGCGGCATCCACTCCGAAGAATGGCAGGGTGGCCGTGCCCGGTTTGGTGGGAGTGCATCCGGGTAGGGGCGAGATCATGATGGCGCCGGTTTCCGTCTGCCACCAGGTGTCGACGATCGGGCAGCGTCCCGATCCGATCTTCTCGTGATACCAGATCCACGCTTCGGGATTGATGGGTTCACCTACCGTCCCGAGCAGGCGCAGGGAGGAAAGATCGTGGGCATCGGGAAACTTGTCACCGGCCTTGATGAAGGCCCGGATGGCGGTGGGAGCGGTGTAGAAGGTGGTCACTCCATACTCCTCTACGATGTTCCAGAAACGGCCGAAGTCGGGGTAGTTGGGTGCGCCCTCATACATCACCTGGGTCACTCCATTGGCCAGCGGGCCGAAGACGATGTAGGAGTGTCCGGTGATCCAGCCCACATCGGCCGTGCACCAGTAGATGTCGTCGTCCTGCATGTCGAAGATGTACTTGCAGGTGGTGTAGGTTCCCACCAGGTAGCCACCGCTGGTGTGGAGGATCCCTTTTGGTTTTCCGGTGGATCCGGAGGTATAGAGAATGAAGAGCGGATGTTCGCTGTCGAATCCCTTCGCGGTATGGGAAGCTGATACCTTTTCGGCTTCCTTGTGCCACCACACGTCCCGGCCGCGTCGCATGTTCACCTTCTCGCCGGTTCTCTGGTAGACGATGCAGCGCTTGACACCCTTGTACTTCCGGAGGGCCTCATCAACGCTTTTCTTGAGTTCGACGACCTTGCCGCGCCGGTAACCACCATCCGCGGTGATCACCGCGGTGGCCCCCGAATCCTCAAGGCGGTCCACGATGGATTCGGCCGAAAAACCACCGAACACGACGGAATGCACGGCCCCGATGCGGGCACAGGCCAGCATGGCGATAGCCGCCTCCGGCACCATGGGCATGTAGACCAGGACGCGATCCCGGGCCTTGATGCCGTTTGCCTCCAGGATGTTCGCGAAGCGGCAGACCTCCCGGTGGAGTTGCTGGTAGGTAAGGACCCGCTTGTCGCCCGGTTCCCCTTCCCAGATGATGGCAGCCTTGTTCCTGCGGCCGTTGGTCAGGTGGCGATCCACGCAGTTTTCACAGACGTTGAGACGGGCTCCGGTGAACCATTTCGCAAAGGGAGGTTTCCACTCGAGGACTTTCTTCCAGCGCTTCTGCCAGTGCAGTTCCCTGGCCTCCCGCGCCCAGAAGACGGAGGGCTTCTCGATCGACTCCTTATACATCCGCCGGTACTGTGCCATACTGGAAATGCGGGCCTTCCTGGAGAATTCCTTCGAGGGTTTGAAAACCCTGTCTTCGATGAGGTGGCTTTCGATCTTCTTGCTCATGGCCTGACTGGGAGCTTGCGGTGAGTGGTTGTTTACTCGACGGGGCGGTTGGTTGCAAGGAAGGGTGCGGGATCAGGAATGGTGGGGTGGATCGAGACTGAGCATTTCAGTTTCGTGGCGTTCCAGGTGGCGCCACCGGCCGAGGGGCAGGTCCGGGTCGGTGAGACGGCCGATGCGGATGCGGAAGAGTTTATCAACCTGGCGGCCGAGCGTCTTGAACATTTCACGGATCTGGCGCTTGAGGCCGGTCTCAAGGACGATGGAAACGCGGCGGGGCGAGAGCCGTTTGAAAGACTTGGCGCGGGCGCGGCCCTCCGGAGTATGAACTCCGTCGATGAGTTTTTCCAGGTCACGATTATCGACCGCGGCGGTGAGGGTCACCCGATATTCCTTTTCGACCCTGTTGCTTGGATGGGTGAGCCGGTTGGCCAGTTCGCCGTCATTGGTCAGCACAAGGAGACCTTCCGAATCGCGGTCGAGACGACCCACGTGATTGAGGTGTTGAAACTTGGGGGGCAGAAGTTCGTAGATGGTGGCCCGGCCCAGTTCGTCCTGCTTGGAACAGACGTAGCCGCGTGGTTTCTTGAAGAGGATGGTGGTGGTCTGCCGGGGGGAAACCCGTTTTCCGTCGAAGCGCACGACATCATCGTCCTGCACGCGGGTGGCGGGGTTGGTGCAGGCCTCTCCGTTGAGGGTCACACCGCCTTCCTGAATGAGGGTGTCGCAGGCACGCCGGGAGCCGATTCCGCAGGAGGCGAGGAACTTGTTCAGGCGGGTGCCTTCGGAAATCATGACGGGACGCAGGACAGAGAAGGCGGAACCCTCCGGTTCCGCCTTTCTCGAAATTTGCAATATGAAGGGAAAGCGACCCTAGTTCTCGGACTTGGTTTTCGGCAGGCCGATGGGGCTCTGGCCCTCCTTCCACTGGTCGCGCTCCTTGAGGAGCTTGACGCGCTCAAAGCGCTTGAGGACCGAGCGCTTGCCGATGGCGCCACCGCTGATTTTCAGGCTGTTGTGCTTGGACATGAGATGAGGCGGTTCGGGGTGGGGGGACGGGACGCTAGGGGGAATCCTGACCTTTGGCAAGGGGGAAGTCCGGACTGCCCCACCTGCCTGGGAGATCAGATCATCCCAAGCTTCATCTTGCCCTCTTCGGAGATCATGTCCTGGTTCCAGGGAGGATCCCAGACCAGTTCCACCCGGGCGTCGTCAATCTGGTCGATCGTCATGATGCGGGCCTGTGCATCAGCCGCGATGGCGGGGCCCATCCCGCAACCAGGGGCAGTAAGGGTCATCTTGATGGACACCACGTTCTGTCCGTCTTCATCGTCCACCGTGCAGTCATAGACCAGTCCAAGATTGACGATGTCGACGGGGATCTCGGGATCGTAAACCTGCCTGAGCTGGTGCCAGATCTGATCAGTGACCGGGGCGTCCTTCATGCGCTCATCTTCCCGGGGCCTTTCCTCCTGGCCGCTCTGATCGATTCCGAGGGCATCGGCATCATTGGAAGAGATGCGGGCCAGTCCGGACGAGGTCGCCACCGTGTAGGTGCCACCGAGATTCTGAGTAATCACCACCACGGTGCCGGTCGGAAGGGAGATCGTGTCACCAGATGGAATCTGGATGGCATTGATTTCGCGGGAGAGCGTAATTTCCTGGTTCATGGGGAGGTTCGAAAGCCGGCGTCCCCTGGGCGTTTGTCTTCCTCGTCCAGGGGAACGATCCGGGAGGAAGTGACCGTGATGGCGGTCTGGCGGGCTCTGTCATCAAATCCGTCCATTGCCTGAGGCAACAAATCATGAGGATGCGGTGGGATCAAATCTCAAAATGTGGAAAGGAGGGCAGTTTCGTGACCCACGCAGGCCAATCAATGGCGACTGCGGTCACTCGCTTCTTTGTTGCCTCATCGTGCTTGTCACCTGCCCGGTGCCTCCCTTCAATCGCCGTGGGCGAGTAATATGTACTTCATCGGTGTGGACAACGGGGCGACGCGCACGCAGATGGTCGTGTTCAACCTGGAATCCGCCTGCGCGGGCATCTCCCCGGAAGAACCGCTGCGGTCTGTGGGATGGCCTGCCGGAGCAGGGGACTCAGGGAGCGGAAGGACTGGCTGGCGGAATCGTTGCAGGAAGGCAGTTTCTGACAGATGAACAACAAGGAGAAGGAGCAGGAAATCCGGACCAGCTGGAAGATGCGGACCCTGGGCACTTTGGTGGGCTGGGTGATGCGATCTGTCGCCGTGACCCTCCGCATGGAGGTGGTGGATCGGTGCGGGTTCATCGATCGCGCCAGAAACCGCTCCCCGCGCATCTGGTGCATCTGGCACAGTCGCATCGCCGGGACCCTGATGTCCCGCAATCGCATCTTTCCCTGGCGGAAGGGCGTGGTCCTGACCAGCGCGAGCCATGATGGGGCAGCCCTCGCAGGGGTGGCCAGGGTGATGGGACTGGAGGCCGTGAGAGGATCCAGTTCGCGGAGGGGATCGGAAGCCCTGAGGGAAATGGTGCAGGCGGTGCGCAAGGGGCTGGATGTGGCCGTGACCCCCGACGGTCCGCGGGGTCCGCGCTACCGACTGGGTCCGGGCCTGATAAAACTGGCTCAAGTGACCCGCGCTCCGGTGATGGGAGTTCATGTGCACTACAGTCGGGCGATCCGCCTCAAGACCTGGGACCGTTTCGTCGTTCCGCTACCCTTCAGCAAGCTCACCATCATTTTTGACGAGCTGCTTGATGTCCCGCGGAAGCTGGATGACGATGCCTTCGAATCCAAGCGTGTGGAGGCCGAGAACATGATGCGCGCCGGAGTCGACGATCTCGATCTGCCAACTTATGACCATTCTCAACGGAAAAGAAATCGCCGCTGAAGTCCTGGCGGAGTGCCGGGAAAAGGTGGGAACCCTTCAGTCAAGAGGTGTGACCCCGGGACTGGCGGTCGTGATTGTCGGGGATGATCCCGCTTCCCATGTCTACGTGAATTCCAAGGTGAAGACCTGCGGCGAACTTGGAATCCACTCCCGTAAGATCGAGTTGCCGGCGGAAACGACCCAGGAGGAAGTGCTGCAGGTGGTTCGCGATCTCAATGGGGATCCCGCCATTCATGGAATCCTGGTGCAGTCTCCGCCCCCGCCCCATATTAACGAGGAGGAGATCATTCGCCTCCTTGATCCCCGCAAGGACGTGGACGGTTTCCACCCCGTCAACGTTGGCAAGCTCGTCATGGAGGATGAAAGCGGGTTTGTTCCCTGCACGCCGCAGGGATGCATCCATTTGCTCGAGAAGGCCGGGATCGAAACGAGTGGAGCCAACGCGGTGGTGATCGGGCGCAGCATGATCGTGGGCAAACCGATGGCCCTGCTGCTCATGGGGAAGGGCGTCAATGCCACCGTGACGGTAGCCCACTCCCGCACCCGGGAACTGGCCGCGGTGTGTCGGCAGGCCGACATCCTGGTGGCTGCGATCGGTAAACCCGGGTTTGTCACCGCGGATTTCGTCAAGGACGGCGCGGTCGTGATCGACGTGGGGATCAACCGGGTGGAGGACTCGTCGAAGAAGCGCGGATTCCGCCTGGTCGGGGACGTGGCTTACGACGAAGTGGCTCCCAAGTGCCACGCGATCACGCCGGTGCCCGGCGGGGTGGGCCCCATGACCATTGCCTTCCTCATGAGCAACACGGTCAAAGCGGCCGGGGGTTGATGTTGAGCGCGGCAGCTACTTGCCGATCCCGGGTTGTGTTCTGGAAAAGCGGTGAGCGTCTACTGCTCCCCGAAGACAAGCTGCAGACCCCGTGAGGACCAGTATTTGACGAGGCGTTCCTGGATCACATTGGCCTCTTCGGTGGGAAAGGCAGGGGTTGCAGTGGAAAGTTTCTGCAGGCTGGAAAGGTGAACAGAGGCTCTTGCCCGGCGATCTGCTCCGCCGTGGAAGTGATAGTGGACCAGCAGGAGAGCGGTGGCGTAGGGAAGGTAGGCATTGCCGTCGAACTGGTTCTGCGAGGCCTTGAGCCAACCCGGATGATCGAGCTTGAGGATCTCGGCAACGGGAATCAGGTGGAACTTCTCTCCCGCCCTGTTTTTGCTGATGGCATGGCGCAGGTGGTTACGGATGAGGCTTTCGAGGTCCCGGAAGAGATACCAGCCGTCGCCCTGGTGACACACCGCAAAGTATTCCGCCACCCCTTCCGAGAACCAGGGAGGCAGGCGCCAGAGAATTCCCGACATGCTCATGTGGATCAGTTCGTGCACAAGAAGGTCCTGGTTCGGCCGTGGTTGCAGGCGGGAATTCGCAGGTTGGGGAGGGGCGAGGAAATAGTCGGCGCGAATCAGGGCACGGCCCCGGCGGCCATCCCACCATCCGACCGCACCTTCGTCGCCTCCCGCCCGGATGAAACTTGCCTCGTCCTTGCAGAGGATGATGTCGATATCTTTCTGCTGACGGGGAGCCCACAGCGGCAGCGGATGGGCCCTGATAAGTTCAGGAACAGACTCCACCACCCTGGCGAACCGGGCGAGATCCTGGCGCGCGATCCTGGTCTCGACCACCATGCGGAAGTGCCGGGTGGTCACAACCCGGGTCCCGTTGGTTTCGTCATTGACGATCTTCAGGGCTGCCGGCTTGCCCTTGAACTCCCAGGGCCAGGGTTTCGGTTGGCCCCCGGCGGATTGCTGGGCCGGAAGGGCGGCAGGGAGCAGCAGCAGCAGGGGGAGAATCCGGAGCACAACTCACTCTCGGTGCAGCGGGAGGAGGAGACAAGGGAATCACAGCAAATTCCTCCAACCGGGGGAAGGAAGGCTGGAATCTCCCCTTTACATGGCAACGGGACCGCCCTTAGGTTGCCGTCCGCCAAGTGGAGAGGTGGCTGAGTCCGGTTTAAGGCACACGATTCGAAATCGTGCGTAGGCTTATACCCTACCGTGGGTTCGAATCCCACCCTCTCCGCCACTTTGCCCCTACTATTGTAGGACGAGAGATCGTGGTGGACTGCAGGTGGACACCTTCTTTACGCAGAAACCTCCGACACGCAGCGACCGGAAATGAGAGGCCACGTATCGGAGGATACCCTGTTCCTGCAAAAATGTTCCTAGA
>DLRK01000099.1 GCA_002501065.1 Akkermansiaceae bacterium UBA7890 | reverse complement strand
CAAGCAGCGATCCACATCCTTACGCGGCAATTGAGCTTACCGGGTGCCATGCCGCCGCTGGAACAACATACGATGTCTACATCTATATTGGCACCGGTATCGGCTTCACTTCCGGAAGCTACGGCAACATGTATCTGAGCGGAGCGGGCACCTTCGGCAGCTTACCCTCCGCTGCAGATCGCGTGGCCAACAGTGGATACCGGACGCTCAACTCGCGTTTCACCAACACGGCGGGCATTTCGGTTTATGATCCCAACAGGGGCTTTATCCGCACCGATGCGAGTGTCGCGGGCAACTATCTCAAATTCGTGGACATCACTCTGGACACCCTGACCATCACCCCGCAGATGCTCGATTCGCATTCAAATTTTCACGGCGTTTCAATGGTGGGGATCCAGCTCATCGGGTCCTATCCACCCAACCCACTCATAATCACTTCGATCCGTCGTCATGCGCTGAGTGGAACCCTGTTGTGTACTTGGAGCTCGAACCCGGGCATGGTCTATCTGGTGGAGTCCTCGACCGACTTGAAGATCTGGCAGGTGGTTGATAATGCGGTTCCCAGTGGCGGCGATTCCACCAGCTTTAACTACTGGCCAGATCCCGATCCACCGGACCGCCTTTTCCTGAGGATCCGTGAACTCTGATCCCCTCCCCTGCCGGGAATCAAGGGTTCCGGCGCATTGCACCGGATGAATAGAACTCATGAGTCCCCGCTTTCCCGGACCTCCAGGAAACCGGCTCCGGAAAACGATCTCCCGGCACCCAGGTCACAAACTCAACGGGGATCGGGCAGCAATCCCGTGTAAGGTCGCGGTTTTTCCGGTGCCAGGGCCCCGAACATCACAACCGCCGGAGCGATGGTTTCACTGACTGTAAACTCCGTCTGCCCCGGCCACTGGTCCACGTCGTAGAAGGAATACAAGGGCGGAATCGCCTCCACGGCGGGGGTCGGCGGGTAGATACCGGTAATCCAGCTCCTGCCGCTCGATGGGCCGTAGACCCAGATTCCCGGCAGGTATTCCTCAAGATCGTCATTCATCGACTCGAGGTATTCCGGATGCAGCAGATGCCGCTGTCCCAGGCCGGAACATTGCACCTGCCCCATGGGATTGGCCCCGAGGGCCACGTCGGCGGAGGCGCACAGCAGATCGTAATACTTCCGATCCCCGGTCATCTTCCACATAAGCGCCATCCACCAGGCCTGTGCCGTGGACGCTGTGCCGTTGCCAACCGGAGCCCATGGATGCTTGAAATGAATATAGCCCTTCTTGAGAGTGAAGGAGTTCACCGCCCAGTCTACCGCGTCCATGCAACCCTTCTTGAGTTTGCGCCGGAAGGCATCGTCAAGACCGGGCAGATCGGGAGGCAGGGTATTGAAGGTATAGGCAAGGCTGATATTGCTGAGATAATCGATCTTGGCGCTCTTGATCGTGGGCAGGCGATCAATGGCCGCGGCATGGCGAAGCGCACCTGTCGCGTGAAGGAGCTCAGCTGCCGCCTCGGCAACACGGATCTCCTCCGGCAATTTTTCCGGGGGGAATCGCTTCATCCCGCATGCGAAGGCCCGCTCCGCCGCCTCGACAAGCTGGCGACCCCGCTTCTTCCCCCCGGGCAGGCTCCCGAGAATGCGACCCAGCCTGGCGGCGGAAGCGGCGAAGGCAAAACAGCTGTAGCCACTCACCGGGCGCATGATGTATTCAACACTTTCGTTATCGGTATTGCTACGCCAGGCATTCCCGGGATACGCATCGCTGAAGGGATGACCGGTTCCCTCACTCCCCCCGGAGATTCCGCCATCAGGCCACTGGGTTTCCAGGTAATAACTCAGCAGAAAAGAGGCCTCATCGAGAATGTCCGGCAGACCATTGCCTGATTCCGGTATGACAAACTGCCGATCAATAAAGGCTCCCGGGTTCATCTCATATACCCGGCAGAGTTGGCGGGCGATGGGGATGTGGATGGCCCGCCGGTCGTAGTCGGCCGCATCATGATAACCTCCCTGCACCATGCGATGCTTCAGCGTCCCATCCGCCTTGCCCTTCCTGATGAATTCGGTGATGCCCTTGAAATCAAGAGGCTGACCATACTCGGGATAAACGCCAATTCTCACGTGCTGCCGACATGCCTTGCGGGTCCAGGGCGTGTATTTCTTCTCGAGAGCAATTCCGCAGCGGGCATGGTAGAGGACACGGATACTGCTGAAGAGCGGCTCTGCCATCACCGCCGCTCCAATACGAAAGGAGTAGGAGCGGCCAATCCCGGGAATACTGATGCAATAGGATCCGGGCTTCTTCAGATCGGCAAAATCCAGACCGTAGACATTCTCTCCGGAAAAATCCTGCTTGTAAGCGCCCTCGTTCTTCTCTCCCGCCCGGTGACGCAACTTGGCCGTGCCCGTGAATGCCGGTCGACCGGTGTCGAGGTCGATGACGGAAAAATCGTTCACCTTCAACTCGAGCGCTCCGGCGGTTCCCATCCACCTGCCCGCATAGGCCAGACGAATCCTGGAATCCGGCAAATAGCCGACCTGATTCACTTTTATCGCGTGAGACAGGACCGTTTTCGATGACCAGGTGAAGCTGACGTCAATATCGCGGCTGCCAATCCCCCTGGATCTGAAAGTGTAGGTTTCACCTTCGATCATGGGCTTCGGAAGTTTCACATAAATGATCCCGACAAGCGTCGCCGGCAAATAGGGCTCCGGCACGTGTCCCATGTGGTGCAACTTGACGAACCGGCCCAATACCCTGTGACCGGAGAGCACCCGGTCCTTCTCCAGGATCGTGAAAGCCGAGGGATCATCCAGACGGCCGGCAAGCTTTCTGCCTTTCTGGTAATAGACAAAACCCACGGTATCCGCGCTAAGCACCCGAAGCGACTCATCCCGCACCAGCGTGTCATGCGGACCCAGGGCGAGGATACGGCCAAATCCATAGCGCTCCCCCTCCGCCACAGCCGCCTTCAAGGTCAACACCACAAGACACATCGTGATTAATCTCATAATCAGGAAGTCAGAGCATTACAGCAAACGGGAACCCCGGAAGCACAAACAGAAAAACCGCGGGCCAAACCATTCCTGAAAGAAACAGGGTCACCGGCAAGGGCGAGATCCTGGCAAGATTTTCCAGCTCATCATACCCGCACCACACCCGGCGCCTTTCTGCCTGACTGCGCAATCGTCCTGATGACCTATGCTTCATCCAGGCCCTTTCCCCTCCCCTGCTTCCCCGGTTCCTGGGTCTTCAGGAACCAGACCGGGAAGGCAATTTCCTGGCCGTGATCGGTCGAAATTCCTAGTCCCTGAGACTCAGCTCCTGGATGAGGGCTTCTCCCCTGGTGGTATCGTAGGTGACGTATAACTTATGGCCGACCTTCAGCAGTTGCGGTCTGTTGCCTCCTGAGCTCGTCAGGGCGATCGTCTCCAATTCGTGGAAGTTCCGGTCGAAGATGCCCAACATGATGCGCCCCATTCCCGGCATGCCACGGACTCGCCTGCCCGCTGGCGGCCCCTTCGGACCGTATTGATGACCATCTCCGGGGAAGCGGCTGCAGTAAACGATGTAGTAGCGACCATCCTCGTAGAGGCTTCCGGTAGGCCAGGAACTGGAGCATGTCGTGTCGCTCAGAGGTCCCTTGGAATCCACGAATTCCAGGTTCTCGTCAAATCTGAGGACGAAGAGTTGCCGGGCCCCGATACTCGCCCCACGGTCGAAGTGGCTGACGTTGCCAGTGGCCGAGACAGCGGCAACGCAGTGGTAGTTCCCGGCGCGAAACTGGCTTGCCCCAAGCGCCCAGTACTGGTTCGGGATAGCCGAAGCGGTGATGTTGGCTACCAGGTTTTTCTCTTCAACGAGGCGAAGATCCCGATCGAAAACCCTGACATGTGTCGACCTGGCGACCTTGACGTTTGGAGGAATATTCTGCGTTCCGCCTTGTCGTTGTGCCTGGCGCCAGAGGTCGTTGTTCTCCCGGTATTCCGATCCGGCATAGATCCTTCCGCCATAGCATTCGATATTCTGGTCCAGGATGACCTCGTTCTCACCGGCATCGAATACGGGTGTCTGCTCGATCAGGTTGAACTTCTTGTCAAACTTCCTGATCCGCCCCGCCCTTGGCTGCATGGCGAATTCGTAGATGAACTCCCCGTCAAAGGCGATGTCCTGATCAATGTCTCTCTCGCCTGGCGGGGTGAGCCTCTTCTCAAAACCCGTGGGACGCCAGGATTGGTCAAAGGCCCTGACGTAGTAAATGTTGCTGGGGCCCGGAGGATGGTCAGTCAGGAAGGCATAGAAAGTGCCGTCAAAGAACAGCAACCTGCAAAAATCTCCCCCGCCATGGTGGCGGTTACGCCACGCATCATCGTCGGCAACATCGATCAAGCGGCCGAACTTGACATACCTTGGCGGGTCGTAGCGTTTGATCCGGTGGGGGGAGAGTTTCGTCTGGTCGAAGCCCAGCATGAATTCGTGATACTCCCCGGTTTTCGCCGATCCAGGCGCTGGATTGACGGGTTTGCGCTGGAAGTTGTTACGCCCTGGGACGGGCCGCTTCCCACCCGGGTCCGTTCTTCTTGGTCCGGTTCCGATCAGGAGGTAATTGCCGCTCCTGGTCTGTGCAACACCCGGGTCCATCGCGCCGGTATTCGAATTTTCGACCAGCGTCCATTCAAAGCCATCGGACGACCTGGCACACCATCCCCCTCGCCCGCCGGATCCGTAGAAGCGCAGGCCCTCCTTCGTCGGCACCGCACATCCCAGCCATTTTCGTTGACCTTCGATCATCACGTCTTTCTTTCGTTTGAAGGTGAGACCGTCTTTCGATACCGCATGATATGCTCCGTTTGAACTTCCCGGAATCGGAGCATAGTAGTGCCATCTCCTCCCCAATCGGGCGACGGCGCAATCGAGCACGGCTTTGCCGGACACCGCAAACCTCACTCCAGGTTCAATGGTGTAATCGATGCCGTTCGACGAGATCGCCGAGTATGTGGCCGCTGATCTCGAGGGTTGTTTCCCCTCACGCTGGTCCGATGTGAAGTAGATCCGGATTCGTCCGTCGCCCAACAGCACCAGCGTCGGATCACAGGGTCGTGCGTAGTGTTCGGGAAGCCCGTCAATACGGATCCGTCGTGGCGTGGACCAGGTTGCGCCGTTGTCGGTGGATGTCTTGACCGCAATACGGTCGAAGTCCTCTTTCCTGTCGCGGGGGAACCACTGGAAAGCAGAGACCAGGATACCCTTGGCATCGCGAATCAAGGAAGCCACGCCACCACCCTCCACGAACCGCTTCTGACTCGTGAAGCGGAAGCCTTCGGATGATGTAAGAATATGGAGGTCGTTCTCCCATGGACCTCTCCTTTCGGTGGTCGGGCGAGGGCGTTTTCCGGCCTCACGGCCACCAGGCGGCTTCGGGGGCGCATCCTGGGCGGACACCGTGGCGGGAAGGATCAGGCCAACCAGGATACAGACGATCGAAATGCCCGGCAGCATCCCGCGAGAGAAATGGCGAATACTCATCTTCATGATTCCTTGTTCGAGGTTTCTATCGATCCCAGTTGCCAGGTGCCTTTGGCCAGGGCAAATGCAAGACAACGGGAACTGTTGCTACAATGGCATGGGTGAGAATCGAGGCATGACTCATGATGGCTGTGGTGTGATTGGACACCCCTGCCTTCTCCGACTCCTGGGCTTCCGTAAGCCCGGCCTGAAAAAGCGATTCCTGACAGTGATCAACCTGGTTCTTAGTCATCATTAAGATAAGGCAAGGACAGAAGGTGTAAATAGCTGATTTACAGAGACCAATGCCGATAATAAGCTGATCTGCAAAACCACGCCGCTGGTGGCTGGTTACATCCTAGTCACTGATGGAAATGATGATGCGATTTCGAATTTTAATTTTGCTGTTGGTTACTTTTGTTTTTCAGGCTGTTGCAGCAGGACAGGATCCTGAACGACGCCGCGGAGGAGGAGAGAACATGCCCAAGGCAGGCAGCCTCATTCCCGATATCAGTGTGTTTGACGCCGAGGGGCGCAGCTTCGCTCTTCGGGAAAAACTCAAAGGCCGGCATGCGGTGATCGTCTTCGGTTGCCTGACCTGACCGCCCTTCCTGCGTAATGTCTCCAGTCTGGAGGCAATCCATCACGACTACCGGGAGCAGAAGAAAGAACTGGCTTTCTACTATGTCTATAAATCGCTTGCCCATCCGGAACGTGACCGGTTGGTGCAACCGGTCACGATCGGGGAGCGACTAAAACACGTTTCTGCCGCCCGCAGGCAACTCGACACCAGGATTCCATGGTTGGCAGACACCATGTCCAACGATCTCAAGCATGCTCTTGGTGACCGCCCCAACTCGGAATTCATCATTTCCCCGGAAGGCCGGATTCTTGTTGCGCGCAGCTGGAATGACCCTGAGATGTTGAGGACTGACCTGGAAAAACTTGTCGGGAAAACAAAAACCATCACCTCGCCTTCTGATCTTGACCGCAAACCGCAGGCTGCCCCGGAAAGCAGGATCGCCAGCGGGGTTGTGCCTCGAGTAGAGAAACCCGGGGATGTCACGGCCGTGATTGTCCGACCGGTGACGGAAAAGGACGGGGATGGCGACACGAAGGAAACTTTCTATGCCAAGCTGCGCGCCGAGGCGGATCGAGGGTTACTCAATGACGGCAAAGGAAAGCTGCACATCGGCTTCCACCTCGATCCTGTCCATACGGTACACTGGAACAACCTGGCGGAGCCCCTTCATTTTGAGATCAAGGCTCCGAAGGGTGTCACCTTGAGCATGAGCAAAGGCGTTGCCCCGAAAGTTGAAGCTCCCTCGGACATCGATCCGCGCGAGTTTCTGCTTGAGATCGATTCCGGCACCGGGAAGATTGAGCAGTCGCTGCAACTTGAGGTGTCTTATTACGCCTGTGATGATGAAGAGGGTTGGTGCAGGGCAGTGAGTCATCGCTACGAAATTGAACTCAGGCGTGACCGGGATGCCGGCACGGTGCGTTCTTCCCGCGGAGGCGGAGGTTTTGCCCGGCGACCGCGCTCCGGTGGACGGGGTGGATCCGGACAACGCCGCAAGCCTGACGCAAAGCAGCTGTTTGCCCGGATGGATGCCGACAGGGACGGCGTAATCTCCCGGAGTGAGGCGCGCGGCCCGATGATCGAGCGCTTCAAACTGATGGATGCCGACGGGAACGGTGCGATAAGCAGGGAGGAGATGGACAAGCACCTTGACCGCACGGGCAACTCCCGCAACCGGTCGCGACCTCCGGAACGCTGAACTGGAAAGAGATTCCGAACTCCCGCGAGACCAGCCAATCGGCGAATTCATCGACTGATTATTCGCCTTATTCAAAGCTGACGCGGCTATTGCTGTCGCTATACTACTCCCAGCGATGCAACAATACAGTGCGACGCGCGGCCAGATCCTGAAACTGCTGGAGGCGGAGGGCGACACCTCTCAAGAATCCATCAAAAGGGTGAGTGAGGCGACCGGTGTTCCCGAAGCCGACGTCTACGGGACGGCCCGTTTTTACGATCTGATTGTTCGCCCCGGTCCCCGGGTCTGTCAGGGGCTGTCGTGCCTGATGGCCGGGACCGAGGAGCTTTGTGAGGAACTCACTGACGCCGGCATTTCATTTCACCGGGTCAGTTGTCTCGGTCAGTGTGACCGGGCCCCGGTGGCCCTTGACGGCCAGATGACCCTGACGCACTGCGGTCCCAAGGGAGGGATTTCCCCGGACAGTTCAGAACTGGCGATGAATCTCGCCGGGGCAGAGGACCTGAATTACCCGGCCCTTGCACTGGCCAGAAAGAACGGCGCGGAATGGGTTGCTGAACAGTTGGAATCGTCGGGTTTACAGGGCCGCGGAGGGGCCGGTTTTCCCGCCCACTTCAAGTGGAATGCAGTCCGCAAGGAATCCGGTCCGACCAAGTATGTAATCTGCAACGCCGACGAAGCTGAACCCGGCACTTTCAAGGACCGGGAACTGATGTCCAGACGCCCTCATCTCGTGATCGAAGGCCTTGCGATTGCCGCGTTCTGCATCGACGCCACCGATATCTATCTTTACGTCCGAGGCGAATTCCCGGGACCCGGGCATTCCCTCGAACAGGCAATCAAAGAGGCTGCCCAACATCTGGGGGATTTCAACTTCCACATGGTCCATGGCCACGGGGCCTATATTTGTGGCGAGGAAACCGCACTGATTGAGTCCATCGAAGGCAAGCGTGGCATGCCGCGTTTGAAACCTCCCTATCCCACTCAGGAGGGGCTCTTCGGCAAGCCAACCCTCATGAATAACGTAGAAACCCTGGCTTGCCTGCACAGCGTGCTGTGCCGAGGCGGGGATTGGTTTGCAGGATTGGGCAAAACCGAACCGGGCACCAAGCTCTATTGCATTTCGGGGCATGTGCAGTCCCCCGGGGTCTACGAATTGCCGCTGGGTGTCAGTCTCGACGAGCTGGTGCAGGCCGCTGGCGGGTATGTTGGTAATCCCATGGCGTTCAGCCCTGGAGGCGCATCCTCGGGTTTCCTGCCGATCTCTGAGCGAGACCGTCCCCTGGATTTTCGCGGCCTGCCCGAAATAGGATCCATGCTGGGCAGCGCTGGGGCGGTGGTGATTAACGATACCGTCGACATGGCGTGGGCCGCCCGTTGGCAAACCGTGTTTTTTGAAGATGAAACCTGTGGTCAATGTGCACCGTGTCGTATTGGCGTGCGCTATGTCCGACGCGCCCTGGACCAGTTCATTGAGGATGGCGATTCCAGCCACCTGGATCATCTCAATGATGTGGCGTGGGAGATGGCAGAGGGATCCATCTGTGGACTGGGCATGACCGCCGCCCTCCCCGCTCGCAGCGCGATGCAACATTTCCCGCAGGGGTTTTCACGAGATGGAGAAGAGTCCCATGACGGATAAATTCGATATTACGCTCAACGGGATTCGCCTGCAGTGTGAATCCGGAGAAACCATTCTGGACGTTGCAAAGCGGGATGGCACCTACATCCCGACACTGTGCCATGATCCGAGATTGGACCCTGCAGGCGCCTGCCGGTCCTGTCTTGTGGAAATTGATGGACAGCGTCGCCTCCAACCCGCGTGCGCATTCAAGGTAACGCCCGACCTGAACATTCACAGCGAGAGTGCCCGGGTCAGAAAACACCGGAAGATTCTGATGTCTCTCTACATGGCGGACCACGGTGCACCCCTGGAGACAGAGCACAACGGCGATCAGCTGACCAGGATGGCCCGGGACTGCGGCCCCTTGCTGGCTCTGAATCCGGTTGAAGCACCTCGCGCGGCCCGCCCTGCGGAAGACAACCCCTACTTCACCTTCGATCCCTCTCTATGCATCCTGTGCGCACGCTGCACCCGCTACTGCGATGAAGTGGAAGCTGTGAATGCCATCACATTATCTGAGCGCGGCGCGTCCACCACAATCGCCACTGCGGGTCAACGCACCTTGATGGACACCAGCTGTGAGCTGTGCGGAGGCTGTGTCGACACCTGTCCCACGGGTGCATTGATGGAGAAAAAACCAGCCAAGCTCAATCAGGTGAATCCCAGGAAGGTGCGAACAACGTGCAATTACTGTGGCGTGGGCTGCCAGATGGATCTCAATGTCGTGGACGACAAGGTCATCAAGGTCTCCAGTCCCGAACCGGGGACCACCTTGAACGACGGCAACCTGTGTGTGAAAGGGCGTTTTGCCTACGATTTCATCCATCACCAGGACCGTCTGACCTCACCAATGATACGGGGCACCGATGGCCAGCTGCATGAGGCCACCTGGGCAGAAGCCATTGAGACAGCTGCACGGGGCCTGCTGGACGTGAAGGAGCGCCACGGGGCCGATTCACTTGGCTTCATTTCGTCCAGTCGGTGCACCGGCGAGGAAAACTACATGATGCAGAAGCTGGCTCGTGCAGCCTTTGGCACCAACAACTGCCATCAGTGCGCAGCGACGTGACATGCACCAACGGTCGCCGGTCTGGTGACGATGCTTGGGGCGGGAGCGATGACCAACTCAATCCCTGAGATCAGGGACGCAGAGGTACTCTTTGTCATTGGATCCAATACGACGGAAGCGCACCCGATTATTGCCATGGAGATGAAGCGCGCGGTCAGAAATGGCGCTCAGTTGATCGTGGCAGATCCCCGGGCCATCTGGCTTTCCGATATTGCAACGATCTACATGCAACTGAAGCCGGGTACCGATGTCTGGCTCCTCAATGCTCTGGCACACGTCCTCATCAACGAGGGACTCACGGACAATGACTTTATTCTGAATCACACTGAGAACTTCGAGGCCGTGGTCGAAGCGGTTCGGGACTACACCCCGGAAAGCGCCGAGGAAGTGACCGGAGTAGCAGCCGATCTGATCCGGAAGGCGGCGCGACTCTACGCCTCCAGGAGGAAGGCGGGAATATACTACACGCTGGGGATCACAGAGCACACTCATGGCACCGACAATGTGTATGGTCTGGCGAACCTGGTGCTCATGACCGGACACCTGGGATTACCGTCAGCGGGATTGAATCCCCTGCGTGGTCAGAACAACGTGCAGGGCGCCAATGACGCGGGCGCAAGCCCATTGTATTATCCCGGGTATCAGAGAGTGGAAGACGAGGGTGTCCGTGAGAAGTTTGAAGAAGCCTGGGGAGCCTCTCTATCTCCGGAAAATGGCATCAACCTCAACGTGATGATGGCGGAGATGGCCGAGGGAAACCTCAAGGGCATGTATGTCATGGGTGAAGACATTGTGTTGTCCGAACCCAACGCCAGCAAGATTGAGCGGGGCCTGAATCAATGTGAGTTCCTGGTGGTGCAGGATATTTTTGAGAATGAAACGCTGCGCTATGCCGATGTCATCCTGCCGGCGGCCTGTTTTGCGGAAAAAGACGGAGTTTTCACCAACAGTGACCGGCGGGTGCAGCGGGTGCGCAAGGCAGTGGATCCTCCAGGTCAGGCCCGTGCGGACTGGGAGGTGCTCGGTGACGTGGCCCGCGCAGCAGGCTACGGGATGCCCCATTACACTCATCCACGGGAGATTTATGCGGAGATGGCGGCGTTGTCCCCCAAGTTTTCCGGCATCAGCCACGAACGTATCGAAGCTGAGGGCGGACTGCAGTGGCCATGTCCGGATGCGAATCACCCGGGCACGCAATACCTTCACCAGGAGGGACCGTTGATCGGGAAGGCACAGTTTCAGGCGATCTCCTACCGCCCGAGTGCGGAGCTGCCATCCGATGACTACCCATTGGTTCTGTCAACGGGACGCACCCTTTACCACTACAACACTGCGACCCAGACGAGATGTGATGCCGGTCCAATGGCTCATCAGCCTGAATGCTTTGTTCAAGTGCACAAACGTGACGCCAGAAAGCGGGATCTACGGCACGGGGACCTGGTTGTCGTTGTTTCACGAAGGGGCCGGGTTGAATGCCGTGTTCACGTGACTGACAAGGTGCGACCGGGGTGCGTCTGGATGCCGTTCCATTTTGCGGAATCACCCACCAACAAGCTCACCAACGATGCCGGGGACTCGGTGACGGGTACCGGCGAATACAAGGTGTGCGCAGTTCGCCTCGAAAAAACCGACCGGACGGAAGAAACACGTTCAGTTTGATTGCCCGGCAACAGGATGAATGCCTATACCGTTTCTCCTGTCGTGTGCCGGTCATGACCAGAACCACGAGGGAGGGATCAGCGTGACCATCTCCGCTGGCAACCTGGAGTTTCATGTTCCTGAATCACACCTTGCCTGCCTCTGCCAACCGGTCGTTCGATCCACCCCCGTCTCACCCACCTTCCCGGTTCCACAGGCTCCAAAAAACACCCCTGGAAAGAAATATTGCAGCACCTGGCACGTGTTACTGTGCCCGGACAGAATCTCTGTCTATCCTGTCGCAGGCATTCCATGAATACGCGAACGATGATCCCCCCGTCATGTGCAGTGGCGGTTTTACTTTCTGCCATCCCGGTGTGGGCAGAGGCCCAGTGGCAACCAGCGGCAGGGACCCTGATGACCCGCTGGGGAAAGGAGGTTGATCCTGAGAATGTGCACCGTGAGTATCCCCGTCCACAGATGGTGCGGGAGGATTGGATGAACCTCAACGGACTCTGGCAGTATGCCATTGGTCCCAGGGATGCGCTCAAACCTGGGATGGAGGGACGGATTCTCGTGCCTTTCCCGCTGGAATCAGCCCTGTCAGGGGTGGGAAAAACCGCAGGCCGGGAGAATAAGCTCTGGTATCGGCGGACCTTTTCCCTGCCGGACAACTGGGACGGAAAGCGGGTTCTCCTGAACTTTGGCGCGGTTGACTGGGAGACCGTGGTGTGGATCAACCGGAAGGAAGTGGGCCGGCATACCGGCGGCTATGATGCTTTTTCCTTCGATATCACGGAAGCTCTCAAGGAGAAGACCAGGGAACAGGAAATCGTTGTTTCGGTATGGGATCCGACCGATGAAGGCACGCAACCGCGTGGCAAGCAGGTCAGGAAACCGCACGGCATCTGGTACACGCCGGTGACTGGCATCTGGCAGACAGTCTGGCTGGAGGCAGTTGCTCCAACCTACATCAAGTCGTTGACGATCACCCCCGATATTGATTCCGGAGAAGTGATCGTGACGGGCAACGTGGCGGGCGCCGAATCAAACCTCCAGGTTCGCGTTCAGGTCCGGGATAACGGCAGAACCATCGGGGAAGCCAGTGGTCCACAGAACCAGCCCATTCGTCTGCAGTTGCCGAATGCGGAACACTGGTCACCGGGAAATCCGCATCTCTATGATTTACAGGTCACCTGTGGACAGGACTCGGTTTCCAGTTATTTCGGGATGCGCAAGATTTCCCTTGGCAGGGATCGCAACGGTATCACGCGAATTTTCCTCAATAACAAACCGTTCTTCATGTATGGCCCCCTGGATCAGGGATGGTGGCCTGATGGCCTGTATGCTGCGCCATCGGATGAAGCGTTGCGTTATGACCTGGAGGCAACCAGGAAACTGGGGTTCAACCTGGTCCGCAAGCACGTGAAGGTGGAGCCCCTGCGCTGGTATTATCATTGCGACCGGATGGGTCTCCTGGTCTGGCAGGACATGCCCAACGGCGGCGGCAGTCCCCGGTGGCCCCTGGATGGTGTTGAGATAGAACGTAGCGCCGGGGAGAGTGCGCAGTTTGACCGGGAATGGACTGCAATTATTCGTTCTCTCTACAATCATCCGAGCATCGTTGCGTGGATCCCTTTTAACGAAGCGTGGGGGCAGTTTCGCACCGAGCACTGGACCAGGCGAACCCGCAAACTCGATCCTGCTCGCCTGATCATCTCGGCCAGTGGTGGAAATGACTTCGGCAATGGCGACATCCACGATATTCACCAGTATCCAGGCCCGAAGGCTCCCCCGGCGGAATCATCCCGGGCGGCAGTTCTTGGCGAATACGGAGGATTGGGGCTGCCGCTCAAGGGGCACACCTGGCAACAGGAAAAAAACTGGGGCTATCGAAGTTACGGAAACCGCCAGGACCTCCAGGCTGCCTACCTCAAGCTGCTCGATCCCCTGGGAGACATGATCCGCTCTCATCTGAGTGCTGCCATCTATACCCAGACAACAGATGTGGAGGTGGAGGTCAACGGCCTCATGACCTACGACCGCGAGGTACTGAAGTTTGAGGTGGAGAAACTGGCAGGCGCACACGCTCGACTCTATTCGCCGGTTCAGCCTTTGAGTGCGGCTGAAAGATCACGGGCCCACACCATAGCCTACTGGCGCTTTGAGGATGGCAAACCCGGTGAACTGGTGTCTCACGATCGCATGGAGCGGGAAGGTGTCGCGGTGACCGATGCATCTGGACAGCGCAACCACCTTTATGCCTACGCCAAAGGCAATGCTCCTCGACGGGGTGCGGATGTTGCCTCTCCGCTTATTCCCTGTCTCGAATTGCCCAACCGCGGATCGCTGGATGATTCAGCGGAAATCACCGGTCCCACCCGTGACCTGTATACGAACTCTGGCCGTTCACGCACCCACATGAACATGATCAACACCTTCCCCTTCACAGAGTGGACCGTTGAGGCCTCCGTGAAACCGGTGGAACTTGACCGGGTGCAGACCATCGTGGGTGAAGACGGAAAGCCCACTGCCGGACCCGATGCACCCCTGCAACTCAAGCTTCGCAGGGACAACCATCTCGCCATGGTGGCCATCGACAGCACTGGAAAAACCCGCTCAGTGGCCACTCTGAAACCGGTCAGGGCCGGGACCTGGCAACACGTGGCCGCCATGAGTGACGGCAGGAACCTCCGGCTCTATCTCTTGAAGGATGGCAATTATCAGCTTCAGGAAGAAGTGCCCTTCACCGGCAAGCTCATCAATCATCCCGGCACCTGGACCGTCGGGCGTGGCTTTCACAACGGCAAGCTTGCCAATGACGCGCGCGCGCACATTGATGAAGTGCGTGTCAGCTCCATGGCACTGCCGCGGGAACTCCTGTTGTGGTCCGGTGTTTCCCGGGTTGAAAATTAAGCCTGAAGAGTTGAAGGAACCTCGTTGCAATTCCCGCCCGGGAGATGCCTTTTCTCGCCCCACCCGGCTCCCGGGATCCCGGCTTCAGAAACCGATTTCCCAACAGTAAGCCCGTGTGATAACATTTCGCCATGTTCGAGGAAAAAAACGCACTTCTGCGGGCCGGCCTGATTGCAGGATGCCTGACCATCATGACGAATCTGGTCCTGGCGCAAAACCCTGGATCTAAACCGGAAGGCCCTAGTGAACGACCGTCTCAATTCCGCCGTGGAAACGGCCCCGGAAATGCAGTGCGCACCCACCCCATTCTGGCGGCCCTCGATGCCGACGGGGACAATGAGATATCAGCTGCAGAAATTGCCGGTGCCAGCGCAGCCCTGAAAAAGCTCGACAGGAACACGGACGGAAAACTCACCACTGATGAACTCCGTCCAGGATTCGGCAACAGCCGAATCAAACCAGATCGTAATGATAAAACCGCCGCGCCCCCTGCCGGAGTCACCCGGCCCGCCGGGCCGCTTCCTCCGGTTCCCAGGGAAATCGGAGGGCTTGCACCCCGGGAGATCCTCAAGTCATTCGGTGCGAGGGGAACGGAAGGTGTTGCCGAACGCACCCTGGAAGGCTATCGCCGCGTTTTCGGGTTCACTGATTTCGACAAGGACGGGCGACACTCGAAAAAGGAATACATAGATGGCGGACGCTACCTCACCCGCGAGTCAAGGGCGGGCATTTTCCAGGCATCCGATGCCAACAGGGACGGATTTGTCTCTGAGAAGGAATACGTGAAAAATCGAATCATCACCGATGAGGCAAAGGAAATATTCAATGCCATGGACTCCAATGATGATAACCGGGTGACCGCTGAGGAAGTCATCGCCAGCAAGAAGTTGAAGGACAGGAAACTGGCTCAGGAGGTATTCAATGCACTCGACACCAACAAAGACGGAGAATTGAACATTCCCGAGTACCTGCGTGTCTGGGGACGTTGGGCCAGGAGTTAAGGGCCCGCGCTGCCATACGGCCCCCTTGAGAGGAAACTCCCGTCTCAGCGCCATCGTCCGGGCCCATCCCCAACAACCGGACGAACCGATCCTCCCCGGACGACAGGTGCCACGAGGCCGCCGCCAATCTCAACCTTCAGCAGAAGACGTCCCGGCAGCGGCAGCGATTATCTCCCGTGGCCTGGCACGCAGGTCCTCGACGCTGATCTTACCGGCATCAGCGTCTTCAAGCAGCTGGATTTGAGCCTGGTAATCGGCATTTTCCACCCCTGCCTTGCTCTGCAACATGCGCCATGTCTTGCGCCGCTCGACACAAAACAGGACCACCTGACGACTGACTGCGAGATGCTTCTTCCTGCCGCCGACATCAGCGATAATATAGACGCCGAAGTCGGGGATATAAGAACGGTGGGATTCGTCGAAGACACGGCGGTTTACCACATCGGCCTGTGTCACGCAGAGCAGCATGTCATCGAGAAACAGCATGCTTCCCACCTCCCCGGACTCGACCGCCTTGAAATGCTTGCGGAAACGTGCCTCCGACGTTGCCCAGTGAGCTACAGTGTAGTTGTATTTCTCCTTGTCCTCCGCGTAGGCAGCCTGCCTCCAGTCATTCTTGACGTTGGGGTTGCCCTTGAGGTCGAAACACTCCTGGAAAAATTCACCCTTCCGGGGGTCAAAGACGAACTCCGGCATCCCGCGGCTGTCGCGGCAGAGCTTGGACTGGTGCGCTGACTTGTCATCAGCAATCCCGTGCTCGGGTTGGCACGGGGTATAACACTGGAAGAACGCAGTGCCCCGGTATTCCAGCCCATCGATCATTGACTTGTAAAGCTTCGCGGAATTTGCCGCCGAGACCTGTGCGATGTAGGGACTTCCGTGACCCGAAGTCATGATCTCGGCAACGCTTTTTTTCTCGGTGAGCTTACCCTGCGAGGCACGGCCAAACTGGTTCATGTCGTAACCACCAAGCATGTTCGAACTATCCGAGTTTTGTCCTCCGGTATTGGAATAGACCTGTGTGTCGAGCATCAGGGCCTTCACGTTCGGGCGGTTTTGCAGGATCACTTTACTGAGGTTCTGGAATCCGATATCGCCCAGAGCGCCATCTCCGCCGATCACCCAGACCTTCGGCAACTCCCTGATCTCCAGGTCGGTCATGATGTTATCGGTGAGGTGAGTCAGGTCCCAGTAGGTCTGCTCTGTAAACGGTGCGTGATTTTCACTGATGAGGAACTCTGCCAGGCGCTCCGGTGCAACTGAGCGGCGGGCATGCTGAAGCATCAGGCTTTCACCCATCAGCCAGCTGATCGTGGCACCATCCTGAAACAGGGAGTTCATCCAGGGATAGGGGTGCGGGTTGGATGGCGGGGTTGAACCGTAAACAGTGTTACAACCGGTGCTCGCGCCCATGAACATGGTGGACATGCCGTTGGCAAGACGTCCATCGGTGGCCTGCAGGCGTTTATGGTTGAAGGCATCCTGATTCAGGACTGCGTTCATTCCTTCTATCACATCCTGATCGGAAATCTCACCGTGTGCTTCAATTCGCTTTTCGGTGTCATCCCTGCTCTCGCCGCCGAGTCCCATGACGACATGAGCGAATGCACGCTTGAAGAGCAGATAGGATTCCCCGCCTCCGGTCTTCATCTTTTCCAGTGCGGCAAGGCCGTTTTTCTGCAGTTCCCCGGCTTTACGGTAAAGGCGGTCGGCCTTGCTGTGGTAAAGGGGACGCATGTAGGCTTCGGTGATTGAAGCGACGGTGCGCAGGATGGTCTTTTCCCCACAACCGGCGCAGGCACCATCGCCTGACACCAGTGCCTCGTAATTGCGGCGCACCATGAGATGGTTGCGCAATGCGGCCGGGCGCGAATCCCCGGGAGCGTCATCCTTGTAGAGGCCAAGGTATTTTTGCGACGTGTCAGGCAACAGGCGGCTGAACATCTGGGCCCCTGTCAGGGTTTGATTGAGTTCCTCGGTATCCGGAACCATGACCAGAGCTCCATGATCCCCGCATTCTTCCACGCATTCACCACAACCCTTGCAGAGATCTGAGACAAAAATCGAGAACACCCCGCCGCTACCAGGGTTCTTCTTTTCAATGTTGCGGAAGATGGCGGGGACCTTGTTGTAGGCGATCGGGACAACATCCAGGATCGCATTCAACTGGGCCTTGGCCTCGTCGGTAACGGCACCGTTGAGAGCATCGACCTGTTCCTTTACGATTTCCCTGAATGGCAGTTTTTCCTTGGCATCGGCGGTTTCGATCATCCTGGCTCGGGCGATTTCCTCAATGGCGGGAATGTGACCGATTAAGGCCTCGCGGGCCGCGGAATCGGAAACATAGTTGTCAATTGCCGTCTTGAGCACGGTCTCGATATCCTGGGCGGTATTCGGCAGCGCCGTATCGGGGCAGGCGGTAATGCACTCCATGCACTGGGTGCAGTTCTCCGGAATATAGAGCGGCGTCTCACGACGGGCGACGTATTTAGAGGAAGTCGCTCCGGTGCCTGCGGCCATTACTCCCACCGAGGCGAGCGCGCTTGCCGGCTGGTGGTAGCCCTTGTCGGAGCGGAACTCGGAATCGAATTTACCAAGTTGCTGGACAGGCGACTTGGCAGCCTGCTCCGCAGGAGCTTCATGGGTGGATACATTGTCCAGGTCGAGGCCTGCAGTCGGCAAAACCATGTAGCTTTCACCAATCGGCGCGAGTGGGTCCAGGCGCATGCTGGAGCGATCCCGTGCGTCGAGTTCACCATACTTGATTTCAGTGACGTGGCTGAAGCCCTCCTTCATCACCGTCATGTTCGATTCCACAACCGCTTCACCAAAGCGGCCAAACTTCTTCTCGTATTGTTTGCGGATACCTTTCTCATACTGCTCCTCCCCGATCCCGTAATCCTGCAGAAAGCTCGACACGCGGAAGAATGCCCCGAGAAAGGAATTGCCCTGCATGCGCAGTTGCAGGTCCGGCCTGTCGGTTGCCGCCCGGGCGATCTCAAAACCAGGCAGAATGAATATCCGGATATCATTTTCCTTAACGAATTCGCGATAATGGGGAGGGATGCGCTCCCAAGCGGTCTCCGGCGGATCGGAGGATTCCCAGACAAGACATCCGCCACGATTGATCCCGGAAAGAGGATTGGTGTGGGTAAAGGCCTTCGGGTCGCAGCAGAGCACCACGTCGACATGGTTGAGCTCGCAGTTCACACGAATGCGTTCGGGAGCAACGGTGAGATAGTAGTTCGTCGGAGATCCTTTCTTCTCCGACCCGTATTTGGGATTGGCCATGATGAAGAGCTTCTCCATCAGTCGACCCTCCTCATCATAGTCGGGGTTGGCCTCGGCTATGTCGTGGCCGAATGAGCCGACAATCTCTCCCATGTTCTTGCCGGTGGTGATCATGCCCCAGCCACCTATGGAGTGAAAGCGCACTGCAATGGCCCCGACTGGCAGCAACGAGGGCGTATCCCTGGAAAGGACCGCGTAAGGATGATCGATTCCCGCTGTGAAGTAGCTGGCTCCATCGGCGGCGGTCCTGCCGTCGCTACGGGCGAGAGTTCCGCTTGCAAATTCGTAGGCACCGAGGGTGTGCTCGGGACGGAAGTCTCGCGAACCGATTCCATACGAACCATTAAAAAGACGCGGGGTTTCCTCGGGCGAAAGCGGCGGAACAGGCCCCACCCCTGCCTTGTAGGCCTCCAAGGCCTTGTTAAGCGAAGTGCGGATGTCGCGGCCCAGCGGGTTGTCGCCGGCCATGCCCTCGTCAGTCCGCTCGAGGACAATAACGTTTTTCTTGCCACGCAGGGCCTCGATTACGGCAGCCTCGGGAAAGGGGCGGATGACATTGATGTGAATGGACCCGGCCCTGGCATTACGTTGATCGCGCAGGTAATCACAGGCCTCCTCGACGTTCTCGGCAGCACAACCGAGGGACACGAACACGGTGTCCGCGTCCTCGCACCTGTATTGATCAATAAGGCCGTAACGGCGCCCCGTGAGGTTCCCGAACTCCTGGAACGCCTGCTCAAGGAAGCCCAGGATAGGCTCGTTAAAGTTGTTGCGGCGGGCAACCACGCCGTTCATGTGGTGTTCCTGGTTATGCACCGGGCCAAGAAGGATCGGCGCCTTAAGATCCATCATCGCCGGGACACGCCGCCGGGTTGCCCCGAAAAGTTCTCTCTGCGCCTCAGTCGGGCTGTCGATGATATCGTCCTTGGCTCCGAGATACTCGCGCAGCAATTCGCTTTCCGGTCTGAGATACATGCGCTCCGAGTGGGTGGAGAGCATGCCATCCTGGACGTTCATCCCGGGATTGAGGGTGAGCTCATTGACCTTGCGCAGGATGATGCCCTGGTCAGCAGCCTGTTGTGCGTCCTTTGCAAAGAGGATCGTCCAGCCGGTATCGAGTGCCGAATAAATGTCATCATGTCCGCAGTGGACATTCAGGGCGTGTTTGGTGAGAGCGCGGGCACCAACCTCAAGCACCATCGTTGAACATTTTCCCGGTGCGTGGTAATATTGTTCCATCGCGTAGGCCAATCCCTGCCCCGAAGTGAAGTTCACCACCCGGCGACCGGTGACGGCGAGAGCAGTGGCACCACTCTGGGCAGAGTGCTCACCCTCGGTTTCAATAGCGATTTTCTGGTTGCCCCAGACGTCGAGTTTCCCCTCGGCGTAGGCGGCCTGATAAATCTCCCCGCCCTCGGTCGAGGGGGTGATGGGGTAGAACACTCCACCTTCTGTAACGCGTACCTCCACATGCTCGGAAACCAGCTGGTTGCCGTTACAGGTAATGGCAATTCCCGGGTATTTCGGGCTAGCAGTGCGTTCACCTGTTCCCGAGGTTGTCATGGATTGGGGATTTCGTGTTTCGTTGGCCATTGGCGGGTCAAGTATATTGGCTTGCTCGGTCCCGTGAAGAATCGGGGAGATTGTATTGAAAAAAAGCGGGCAATCTAGCGGTTTGTCCGGTTTGATGCCAGTCGAAAATATCTTCAGGGTTTCAGATCAGCGGTTTAATCCACGGGGGACTGGATTTGCAGGAAATCCCTGTTGCGGCCCACCCGGCCTCCCTCCCCCCTTCCCTGGTTTCAGAGTCTCCGGAAAAAACAGCCCGGACGAGAAATTTCCACATCTTATTGTGCCATGGTAAGGCCTGTGTTAGCCTTACTGTTAAGCACTTATGAATACACAAAAGATGATCAAGCCGTTGTATTTTGTGGCCGCAATCTACGATGCGATCCTGGGGATCGCTTTCCTTTTTGCCGCCGACTCTGTCTTTGAGCAATTCATGCCCGGAATTGATCTGCCCAATCACGACGGCTACATCCAGTTTCCCGCGGCACTACTTCTCGTGTTCGCCCTGATGTATGCTGCCATTGCCCGCAACCCGGTCCGAAACCGCAACCTCATCCCCTATGGAATCCTGCTCAAGGTCTCCTACTGCAGCGTCATCCTCTACCATTGGACCACATTGCAGGCATGGATCTGGAAGCCTTTCTGTATTGTCGATATCATTTTCCTCGTCCTGTTCGTCTATACGTGGCGGGCCACTGGAAAATCCGCCGGCGCGCAGAATTGAGCTGTCTGCGCCCTCTCCTCCAGCTGGAACGCAGGAGAAAGGATCAAAACCGATCCCGGCCTGTGCGGCGGACCCGGACGTCGGAGGAATCGGCCGCTCCCTGAGTTTTCAAGAATCAAAGGGATATCGATGAAATCGATAATGATATACTGAAGATCGATTTGCGTTGGTCCTCTTTCTCAGCGATACTTATCCCATGAATCATTCCATGGTCACCATGTCAGGCCCTCTGGGACGTCTGCCCGAGGACAGGATCCGGCATCTCCTGCGGGGCTTTCCCGATTCCTCCATCGCGGGGGCCATCGCCCTGCGCAGGGGTTCCGCGCTCGCGGATTTCGAGGCCTGCCTCTTCGGTATCCTCATGTTCTACCAGCCGCCGGGCACCGAACCACCGGAAGGCCCGCCCTCGGGAGACATGCGTCTGCACGAGGACATCGGCCTCGACTCGATATCGGTACTGGGAGCGATGCTTAAGATTGAGGAACTGTTCGACATCAGAATCAACCACGTGGAACTCGCCGAGATTGTCACCATCGACGACGGCCGGCGACTCCTGGCAGAGAAGTTGATTCCCGCGCCTGGACCGAATGAATAGTGTCGTCCTCACCGGCACCGGATTTGGCGACTCGAAAGTCTGCCTGCCCTTTGCCCCAGACTAACAGATCTCCAGTCACTATGCGCGACGCCATCGTTTCCAACATGTTTGCCATCGCCTGGATCGGCATGCTTCTCGGCGTGCTCTCCGGGGCTCTGACCGGGCTCTTCTTCCACCGCGAGGACTGGATGGGAGGCTACAACAGCTTCCGCCGCCGCCTGACCCGCCTCGGACACATCTCGTTCTTCGGTCTCGGTTTCATCAACTTCTTCTTCGCCCTCAGCCACCAGGTCGCCGGGATCTCGACGAATTGCGCAGCCCCCGCCGCCGTCGCCTTCACGATCGGGGCGGCCACCATGCCGACCTGCTGCTTTCTGAGTGCCTGGAAGAAACCATTCCGTCATTTTTTCTTCATCCCTGTCGCGAGTGTAACGACCGGCATCATCCTGACCCTCGCCGGATGGCCGTGGTCATAGAACTGAAGTCCGCCCCCCTCTCCTCATGAAACTTGGTTTCATCGCCATGAGCGGCGTACGCTGCCACAACAAGGAATTGATGAGTTACGGACTCACCCTTCCGGGATTCGTCGAGCGGAGCGAGGTCATCGCCTCGCTCCCCAGCCTCGGACTGCTGACCCTCGCTGGCATGACCCCGGATGACATCGAGATCGGCTACGTGGAGGTACCGGATCCCGACTCACTGGGTGACGATCTGCCGGGGGAGTTCGACGTGGTTGCGATCTCCAGCTTCTCGTCCATGATCAAGGATGCCTACGCGATCGCCGACCGTTACCGCCGGGCCGGAACACTCGTGATCCTCGGCGGCCTGCATGTCACCCTGATGCCTGACGAAGCCTCCCGGCACGCGGATGTGATCGTCATCGGGGAGGCCGAACCGGTCTGGCAGGACGTCATCGCCGACCTGCGGCGCGGCAGGACGAAACCACGTTATGACGCCCGGGGCACCACCTTCGACTTCACCGTGTCGCCGATGCCTCGCTTCGACCTGCTCGACATTTCCAACTACAACCGACTCACGGTGCAGACCCAGCGCGGGTGTCCCTATTCGTGTGAATTCTGCGCGGCTTCAATCCGACTCAACCCGAAATACCGGACCAAGCCGATCGATCGCGTCATGGCGGAACTACATGAGATCAGGAAGATCTGGGATCACCCCTTCATCGAGTTTGCAGACGACAACACCTTTGCTGACAAGCGCCACGGCCTGGCCCTCGCAGAAGCCCTGGAGGGCGAAGGCATACGGTGGTTCACCGAAACCGACATCTCGGTGGCGGACGATCCGAAACTGCTCAGGGCCCTCGCCCACAGCGGTTGCGCCCAGGTTCTCATCGGACTCGAAAGTCCCCAGGCAACCGTCCTCGGCGGAGTTGAACAGAAGGGCAACTGGAAGCAGCGGCAGGCCAACCGCTACAAGGATGCCATCGCCCGCATCCAGGATGCCGGGGTCACCGTGAACGGCTGCTTCGTCCTCGGCCTCGACAACAGTGATGCGAGCGCCTTCGACGAAATCTACGATTTCGTTGAGGAAACCGGGCTTTACGAAGTGCAGATCACGCTGATGACCGCCTTTCCCGGCACACCACTCTACCAGCGGCTGCTCGAGGAGGGACGCATCCTCAAGGACGGAGCGTGGGAACTGTGCACCCTCTTCGATGTCAACTTCCAGCCGAAGCACATGACTGTCGAGGTACTGGAAACCGGGTTTCGCGAACTCCTGGGGCGCATCTACGACGACAACTTCATCGACCAGCGACGGCGGCGCTTCATCCGGCGCCGCACCGAGATTCGACAGGAGGAGGCAGTGAGAAACCGGTTGACGTAACTGCTCCACGGCCCAGCCTACCAACCCGCCATCCAGGGCAGCCCAAAAAGGGGGATTTCTAGCAGTCAGTGATCCTGCAGGGACCTGCGTGCTCTACTCGCAGGCCGGCGGTTTCCAATCCACCTGCTGCTGAAGCCCACGACGCCCTCAAGGCAAAGCTCATCGCAGTTTCGGGCTGGGGACTGGGAATGGTGGGAGCTTGCGATGTTCTCATCCGCTGATAGAACCGGAGGCGGATCTTCTCGTTTGGGTTGATCCAATAACGATGAGAGGACCACAAGAGTGAAAATACTAGTTACGGTGCCCGTTATCATCCTCGCGGGACTCCTGTCAGCAAGAGGATCGGACTGGACGACCTGGCGAGCGGACTCCGCCCGGAGCGGCTATACCAAGGACACCCTTCCGGAGAAGCTGACGCTCTCCTGGTCGTGGACGCCGCGGCACGCGCCGCGTTCGGCCTGGCCGCGCGACGAGCGTATGAAGTTTGACCGGACGAATCACGTGGTGGTGGCTGGCGGAATGGTCTTCTTTGGGAGTTCCGCCGATGGGACGGTGAGCGCGCTTGATGCTGCGACGGGTGTGCTCAAGTGGAAATTCTTCACCGAAGGGCCGGTGCGATTTGCGCCGGTGGCGTGGAAGGATCAGCTCTTTGTCGTTAGCGATGACGGCCATCTCTACTGCCTCAACCTGCGGGAGGGCACCTTGATCAAGCGCTGGCGGGGCGGACCGCGTGAGGATCGCGTGCTGGGAAACTCCCAGATGACCTCCAAGTGGCCCGCACGCGGAGGACCGGTGATTCAAGATGGGGTGCTCTACTGGGGAGCCGGTATCTGGCAATCAGAGGGGGTTTTCATCCGAGCGCTGGATCTGGATGCTGGAAAGCTCCTATGGACCAATGACAGCTCCGGAGAGATCAACATGCCGCAACCCCACGGAGGGGCCAACGCGAAGAGTGGCGTATCGGCGCAGGGATACCTCCTGGCCAACGACGAACGCTTGTTCGTGCCAACCGGTCGCGCAGTCCCGGCCGCGTTCAACCGGGCCACCGGCAAGTTCGACTACTACCACCTGCAAAAGAACGGCCAGCGGGGTGGCACCTCAGCCATGCTGGCAGGGGAGCTGATTTACAACGGTGGTTATACCTACTGGACAAAAGTGGGATCGCTGCTGGGAAGTCGCACTCCGGCAACCGTGGCCACCATTCCCGGGGGAGTGGTGCAGGGATCGGAGAATCGGCTGCAGGGGTTGGGGGTGGTGATGAAGGAGCAGAAGGATGCCAAGGGAAACGTTGTCAAGGTGCCCACGCGACAGAATCTCTGGGAGGTGAAAGGAATCCCGGCCGGGACGGCCCTGATTGCGGCTGGCAACGCGGTCGTGACGAGTGGGGGAAACCAAATCGCGATGGTGAAGGCGAAGAATGGGGAATCGATCTGGTCCGCCGAGGTCGACGATGTGGCCCATGGCCTGGCCGTTTCAGACGGCCGCTTGTTTGTGAGCACCGCCAGTGGAGCGCTGCATTGCTTCGCGGCCAGGGACGGCGAACCAGTCCTTCATCGGTCAAAATCGGTCGATGCACCCTACGGGGGGAATGAGGCGATCTCGCAGGCGGCTGCCGAGATCCTCAAACGATCTGGAATCACCACGGGCTACTGCGTGGATCTTGGCTGTGGCGATGGGCGCCTGGCTTATGAGCTGGCGAGGCAATCCGATCTTCTGGTGGTGGCGATCGATCCCGATCCCGCCAAGGTCGCCCTGGCGCGCAGGAATCTTGATTCCGCCGGTTTCCTGGGTGCACGGGTGAGCGTGCATGTGGGCGATCCTGCCAAGTCGTCCTTCCCGAAGTTCTTTGCCAACCTGGTGGTTTCCAGCAGATCCCTCGAGGCGGGGGCAGAGGTGGTGAATGCCTCCGAGGCGCAGCGTCTGCAGCGACCGTTCGGGGGCGTGGTGTGTCTGGGCCGCCCGGGGGCCATGTCTGTTCACACCCGGGGTGCGCTCGCGAATGCCGGTGAGTGGACGCATCAATATTCCAACCCGGCCAACACCCTCTGCTCGACGGACTCAATCAAGGGGCCGTTGACGGCGGTCTGGTTTCGCGACATTGATCTCGATCTTCCACAACGCCACGGTCGTGGTCCGTCTCCGCTCTTTCACGAGGGGCGACTGATCGTGGAAGGGCTCGACGAACTGATCGCAGTGGACGCCTACAACGGGCTGCCGCTCTGGCGTTTCGAACAGAAGGGCGTGCTCGCCGCCTACAATGCCGATCATCTCGTTGGCACTGCGGTGACTGGCAGCAATTTCTGTATCGCGGAGGGCAATGTTTTTCTTCGCAATGGACCCCGGTGCTTTCGGATCGAGGCTGCGACCGGGAAGCTTCTGGCGACCTATGAGACACCGAAGAGCCCGGACGGAACTGTCGCGGCCTGGGGCTATGTGGCCTGTGAGAATGGCGTGCTCTATGGCTCGGCGGCAAACGAAGAGCATATCGTGCGTCATGCCTACATCCGTGCAGACAAGGAAATGGGGCAGCAGTTTTCGGAATCGAGTTCCTTTTTCGCACTTGAGGCCGAAACCGGGAAGTTGCTGTGGCGATACGATGCAAAGGAATCCATCCGTCACAACGCGATCGCGATTGGAGCCGGCCGGGTGCACCTGATCGACCGGGCAGTTGCGCCGGGGGACCTGCTCACGGGCCCGCGAGGCAAGGATTCCAAGGGGAAGAAGCCATCCGGACATCCGACCGGAAAGCTCCTCACCTTCAGCGCGAAGACGGGCGAGAAGATCTGGTCTTCCAACGACGATATCTTCGGGACAACCCTGGCCTTCAGCGAGCGTCACGACACTCTCCTGATGTTTTATCAACCCACCAGGTTCCGCCTTCCCTCGGAAACCGGTGGTCGCATCGCAGCCTTCCGTGCGGGGGCCGGAGATCGATTGTGGGAGAGCAGGGTCGACTACTCCACCCGCCCCCTGATCAACTACGATACGATCATTGCTCACCCGGCGGCCCTCAACCTGGTTTCCGGGAAACCGGTCGCGATGAACGTGCCAAAGTCGTACGGATGCGGACAAGTGGCGGGATCGCGCAATCTTCTCGTTTTCCGGTCGGGCACGCTCGGCTACTACGATCTCACACGCAAAGCCGGCACTGAGAACTATGGTGGACTCCGCCCCGGGTGCTGGATCAATGCCCTGCCGGTCGGGGGATTAGTTCTCGTACCGGACGCGTCCTCCGGTTGCAAATGCAGCTACCAGAACCGCGCGTGGGTGGCCCTGGAGGGAAGCAACTAAGTCCGCTGCCTCATCACCACCTGATTCCGCCCAATCCCCGATGAAGCGAAACCGGTGAAGAATGAAGGGAGCTGGACCGACCGCCTCTACCTGTGTGGAGGTGGTCGCCGCTTAGTCGGTCACCCGAACGGGATTGAACTGTTGCAGGAGGCCGTTTCGCACAAACTCAATCACTTGCAACCGCTGAACGCATTGGCGAAGTTGTATCAGAAAACGGAGCAGCTTGAGGCCTCCGTCTTTGCATTACGCAAGGTGATTGTGCTGAGCCCCGGTGATCTCAACAGCAATTTCTCCATGGGCCTCAAGCAAACGGGAGAACCGGTGGAGACTGGAGCGGCTTGCGGAAAGGTGCTCCCCCACCAACCCCGCCTCCCGGACCACTATCCAGGGAAGCTCAAGAAAGGGAGTTACTAGCAGGAACGATGAAGAATTAATAACTGAAGGAAGATGAGACACATACTACTCACAACAATCGCAGCCGTGCTTTTGGTGGGGTCGCAGCAGTCGGCTTCTTCAGCAGAAGAGAAACCAGTTGAACCAACTGCGAAAACCATACTGCCAGACATCTCAATTCAAGATGCTGCCTGTTCCGCCACCCTCGAAACTCCATTACCATTAGCTCAAAGTCAGGCAGCTGATTTCAACCGACAAACGGACTTAGGACGGGAATTAGCGACCCATTTAGCCACAGTGACCGGAATAGCTATTTCGCCTCTTTTCGGGATGAGTGCAATCTCATGCTATGTGTATTACCGGACCCCCGCCGCGCAACGCCAACATCTGCCGTGGTATAATAGTCCCATGTTTTGGGGGACTGGATTCTGCATCTGGTTCCTTTTTCTTATAAACACCCAGATTGGCACTGCATACCCGCCGCTGAAAAAGCCGATGGACATCGTTGAGTTATTTGAAAACAAGATCAGTGCCCTCATCGCACAACCTGCCCTGATGACTCAGCTCTATGCCTTTGGTGTGCAGTTTGGTGACTTGGGTGCCGTTGAAATCACTACTGCAAGTGCTCAAGACCCATTTCTTGCCAGCATCTCTATACCCGGAGTTCTTGTGGGGCTAATTACGACTGCTGTCGGGTTATTGGCGTTCGCGGTGGTTTGGCTGGTTTCGCACACGATCAACGTCTTCATCCTGCTCAGTCCATGGGGCGGAGTAGACAACGTTCTGAGGCTGATCAGGGGTGGCTTATTAGTCGCTATTTTTGGCAGCTTGTTTATCCCCGTAATCGGCCCCTTTCTTTGCATTGCAATCTGCCTGATCATCATCACGATTTCGTGTTTTACTGCAGCTTGGGCATTCCGCCTGATGATACTTGGATCAACCTGCGCTTGGGATTTGCTCACCTTCAGACACAAACGGGTCAATCCTGAATCCGGTTCAGTCCGCGCATTTGTTCTGAAACCCGTGAATGATATTCCGAAGCGAACTTACGGTTCGCTTCGAAGAGATGAAGCTGACAATTTGGTTTTCACCTACCGCAATTGGCTAATCCTGCCGAAACAGACCACCCAGATTGAAGAAGGTGAACTCTACGCGAAGAAGGGTATTTTCTCGCCTACCCTGGACAGATTGGAACCGGAAACCCACAAAAGCTCATCACTGCTGCGTTTTCCACCCCGCTATCGGGGCCATGAAGATTATATCGTGAAAACACTGGCTCTAAATGGAATCCTTGAAGAACCCATCTTCAAGGGATTACGCAACGCATGGCGCTGGCTGAAATACCAGCTCGGCATGGATGTGGAAATGCCGAAGCAATCGCCTGCGTCAGCATCATCCTTATAAACGGCTATCTGATTGGTATCAGAATCAATAATATCCTATAACCCAAAACCAATCGCCTGCGCCCCCATCAATCCCGCCTCCCGGACCACTATCCAGGAAACCTCAAAAAAAGGGAGTTCCTAGCAGTAATCCATCTCCGAAAATGCTAGGCAACCCCGATGAAGCGTACTCAAGGCATATTGGTTGTCCTGGCCGCGGTGGGGTTGCCTGCCTATTCCCCCGCCGCCAACCCGCCGGCAGAGGTGCGACCGACTGATGCGGCCAGGAACCAACTGCTGCAACTCTGCGAGAACGAGAACTACGCCTTCACTCCAAAAGTCCGGAAAGCCTTCCTCGACTTCGCTAGGAAAGGGGCTCTTGCCGTTCTCACGTTGAAGGGCAAATCCCTCCCTCCGGAATTTGTGGCTTGGGTCGACGGGGATCCGGATATGGCAGCCGGCGTCTATGCCGCACACAACAAACCCGAGGACGTCCTGCTATGGCTCTATTCACTGCGACTCGACTTGGGGAAAGCGAAGTTCGAGAAGTACCGGCATTTGGCCCTGTCAGCGGCGCTCGTGAGCACAAAGGAAGGCCTGGAAGCGGATATCACCCCTCGCAAGCCTCTGCAGTTGATCATCGGGCGTGACCCTCGCAAACCGGTCAAGACAAGGAATCCGGATCGCAAACTTGATGTGAACGATCATATCATCAACTTCCTCAACGAGCACACCATTGAGGAGAATGTCCCGGTCGGAAAGATAGAACCTCCCGAACTGAAATATGACGATCGCGGTATCGCGATACCCGTCCCTGAAAACAAAAACCCCCAGGACGACACCCAGGCGAACCAAAAGCTTACCCGCAATCTTTATGCCGCCGACGTGCTGGCCAGCCGGGAACTGCAGTTGAAGTTCAATTCCTACATGAAGACCAAGGGGTATCAAGTAGACATCGACTGCGGTGACCGGGTGATCCACTGGAACAGCAAGGCCGCCGTTCACGGGGAGCAGCGCAAAAAGATCGAGAAAGCCTACCGCCTGTTTCGCGGGGCCTACGAGACTAAAGGACTCCTGCCTGCTCAGCGTGACCCATTCCCGTCGCCGGCAGAACGCTGCGCTTACATAATCCGGAATTTCGAGTATGAATTCCCGCCGGTATTGCAGGCAAAACGGAAGTGGCCGCGTTTCCCGCTGACAGCTCCCTGGCCCATGCTGACCATGCTTGCAGCCGATCGCCAGCCCTTGCGCGAACGAGAGGAGCGCTGGATTGCCTTTCGCGACCGGGGTGAATTCCACCAGTATGGCGAATACATCGGCGCGATCGCCCAACAGTTCACCATGCAGTCCGCCCGGCGGTTGAAACCTTACGCATTCAGCTATGCCACCATCCAGATGATGCTCAAGGATGGAGGTGTGTGCGGGACGATGGGTTCCATCGCCGCCCGCGGGGGAAGCAACCTCGGAATACCATCCTGCCAGGCCACCCAGCCAGGACACTGCGCATTCGTCTCCTTCCACTTCGATCCGAAAACGGAGACCTACCGCTGCCAGGGGGGGCAATACGCCACCGGTGGCGACGAGAAGACCGGCCCGTTCACGCCTTGGCCTTTTGATGACAAGTTCAGACGTAACAACCGAATGGGTGGTTACGAGATCGAATTCCACAACCGCAAACCGATGGTCTATCACCAGAGCTTGGCGTGGGGCGTGAACTACGATCTTTCCGGTTTCCTCGATGCGACGATCGCCCATTCCGTGTTTCGACTGTTGCCGAAGGAGCAGCGCCAAGGCAACGGCATGAAACTGCTTGAAAGCGGCCTTGCCTTGAACCCCTACCACTTCCTCCTCGTCGACGCGGCACAGGAGACTGCATCCACACCGCAGGACCAGATCCGCTTCTGGAATCAGTTCCTCAAGATGCTGTCTTCCGCCAAGGACAAACCCGGTTGTCCCACCGAGGGGCTCTACAACACAACGGTGAAGGACCGGATGTTCGCCCGGATCGCCAGAATGCCCATGCCGAAGGAACCGGCAGTCGCCCAAGAGGTGCTGACCTCTCTTGAGCGCGCGAGGTGTAAGGATCAAAAAGTGCTGGACACCTATCGCAGGGCGTCACAGGACAAGTAGAGTTCAGGCGAACCGGAGTAGCTCCATGATATATTGTGCCGGGCCCACCCCCAGGGCTCCAATAACTGCCGAAACTGAATCGGATAATGCAGAACAACTGGATTTGTCCTTCTCATATTTCCAGAAAATAGTGCTGCCGTTCTCCCCGCGTGATCATGACGAAAGTCAGAACACGGGTTTGCACAGAAAAACTCCTTGCCATCGCTCTCACCTACGGAACATGCGGACCTAGTGGGTGAACTGGATTCGCCAATCCAATTTCCTGCTTGCCGTCGGAACGATGCGAACAGTCCCCGTATGCTCCCTATTGCTGATCTCTGCCTTCTCGCCACCGATCTCGGCTGATTTGAGACGGAATCCATCGGGCAAATGAATCGTCATGACATATGGATCGCCGATCACAACAGCGCTCCTGCCGGACAGAACATTGCTACGGTCATCCCATGTTTCGTTGAGCAGGCTGACGCCGCCCTGAGTGATGTGCCGTGTGGTTGAGACAACCCATGGATGCGGGCGCGCCTCACGAATCGCAAAGACCTGCATGCCCGTGTTGTCATCCATTGCCGGTGCGATGAATGAGCCCCTGGATTTTCCCAGAAATTTCTGCGACCAGAACTCAAAGACCAGGTATTCACGGTCGTCGTAAAGGCCCAGATCCGCGAAGGCGACCTTCTCATTCGCAACACCCTTCAACTCCCATGTGCGTTTCTTCTCCTCGCGCTTCTCCTCACCCCACTGAAATCGCGCAAGCACGGACCAGTGGTCGAACGGCCGGTCGATCTCCTGCAGCCACCAGGGAGCCTGAGTCCGGCCGCAACTGTAGAGTTGCCCGGGAACGGTAAAAAGCACAGGCGCGCTGCGTTTCATGCCCTCAATGTGCCCGTCGTCCTGGTAGACCTCCACTTTGTCGCTGACCATGAGCGCGCCGCCTGACATGGTGCAAATCGCGGGTCGGATGACCGTTCGCACCGCTACGGGCTTCTTTACGCCGAACACCGGCATCATGGCATCTTCATCCATAAGCCACGAGCCCAGGATATCGCAGTGGTCGGGATCGCCACGCCACACGACGCCTTCCAGATCGTTGTATTGCGCCAGCGTCCGCGGCTGAAATCCGTCGTTGCTCAACCGGCCACCGTCCACCAATCCGATTACTTTCCGGGCATTGGCGACAGTGTGGCAGGCGAGGACGTAAACATCCCGTCCGAGTTCTTCGCGAGCAACAATGTCCCACTTGCGCAGTGACTGCTGCGGCGTGGTGGGATGATTCTCAAAAAAAACGGCGCACTCCTTGCTTTGATATGCCCTTAACAGGTCACCGGTTCCGTCGATCTTCACATAATCCCAATCCTGTTCCGCCAGCCCGTGATAAAGGTCGCGGATCATCCGGTCCACCGCTTCCTCGTTGAGGGTGTTCAACATGCAGAATCCGCGATGGCGATGCGGTTTGCCGTCAGGGCCCGGGACAAACCAGTCAGGATGTTTCTCGATAATGTCCTTCACCCCGGGATCGTTGGGGCGATGGATGCGATGGACCCAGATGCCGGGTTTCATCCCGGCATCACGGATGGCCTTGACGGCGTATTGCCAGCCCTCCGGGTATTTCTTCTCGTTCCAATTCAACCAGTTCTGCGGACTGCTGCCGTTGCCTAGCTGATAGCAGTTGTCGAACTGCATGTAGTGGTAGCCGAAATCGGGCAGTTTCTTTTCGACAAACACCGCCAGCATCGCATCGAGCGTCTGCTGGGTGAAGTTTCCCCGGTATGACCACCAGGTGCAGTAACCGGTGACGGAACCCTGCCATACTTTGTATGTCCAGGGCTGGTAATACTCGTATCCTTTGTGCTTCTGATACAAACGCGGCCGAAAGGCGAGTTCCAGAGTTGACTCGCGACTCTCCCAGGAAAACGCAACACGTTTGTCTTCCGCGCGCTTCGGCACAATGCGCGTCCTGCCATCGCCCGGACCGATCAACGCCCAATCCCAGCGTCGGTCATAAACCGCGTTGTTGCGAAGGTTGCGACTCAATCCCACGCTGTTGCGAACGATGGGAAAGCGTTTCTGCGTTTCGGAAAGCGTTTCCGCCGCAAACGCCTCTTCACTGCCGTTGACCATGCCGCGCAATACCAGTTGCACCCCCTCCTTCGGTTTCGTCAGCACGAACTTCAGGCGCTGCTCGACCTTTTCCTCCTCCGTCACTGAAGTTTCCATCTTGATGACAGCACCCTGCACCCTGTCCCCATCAGGCGTTTGTGCCTCTATCGTGACGCCGAGAATCTGCCTGCCGTGATAGTCGAGTTTCAACGTCGCGCTGCGTTCATCCCATTGGACCTTGGCCGGCGCATTGGGCGGGGCCGCGACTTTCTCATCCGCGGCCCCCTTCGCGCCTAACAGCAGAGGGAGACAAAGAAAGAACGTCGTTTTTGCAGATGCGTGCATGGAATCCTGGAGTTTGATTGATCGAGTTATCCAAACTGGTCCGGTGCTTTCGTTCGTCTGGACGGATTGGTCTATTACTCGACGTCGTAGAGCTTTCTATCCTAAAACGCATGGTGGGCGTAGTCCGGTCAAAGGTCCGGCATTGACCTTGCGCCTTGTCTCCAACTGAAAGGAATTCCGTCGCGTCGTCACTGATTTCTGTAACGCCTTAACCAGGAAGAAAAGATGGGGCCCGTGGTCGGGATTGAACCAGATGATCGGTGCCGCCCTTCTGTGTTCCTGGGCAGTTCATCGCGGCAAAACCGGTTCCGGAGGAAATGAATACCCAAGTCGGCTTACCTGACCGCACACGTCCCTGCGGGCCTGCCTTTGGCGCACCCCATTGCTCACGGGCGGGACTTTTCCGCGTCCGCTGAAGCGTCTGGTTGAGCCTCATCCCCGTGGTCGTCGAGGTGCTTCTCGAGAAAAGCAACCAGGCTCGGCAAATGAATCTCGTGCCCACCCTCATGGGCAACAAGTGCCACGTTCTCAGGTTTTTCAAAATCCCGATAAATCGGCTCGATTTCCCTTAGGGCATGACGGGCGATCGGAACGGGAAATTGAGAAGGAGGTTCTTTCAACCCGTTCTGACAAAGCAGTGCTCTGGGCGCGATCAGTGAATAGATGTCGGAGAAGTCTACCAGTTCTCTCAGCCCCGGAAACTTCCAGCACATGCAATGGTTTTTCTCCAGCTGATCCATCCTCGTCAGAAATCCTGAGCTAACGGCAGCCTTCATGCGTTCATCAAGTGCGGCGAGCCACATGACCATCTCTCCGCCAAGTGAGTTTCCGAGACACCCGATTCGCCGCTGATCCACTTCTTCGAGTGATCCCAGGTAATCCACGCAACGCATGAGATCCCACAGGCGCTCACCCATCAGCGTCCGCCCTTCTTCATGGACTTTGTGCTGGCTGACGCGGGTCGAAATGGTGACGTAGCCTTGTTCGGCGAGGACATGGGCGCATCGGTGGTAGCTCTCTTTCACATAGCAGGTATGACGATTGCCGCCATGTCCGGCAACCGCGACTATTGCAGGAAATGGACCTCGAGCATTCTTCGGCAAGGTGAGCACAACCTTGATGCGTCTGTTTGGGGTGCTGTTGATCTCCATCTCATGAAAGACATATTTGCCCCTGTCTTCCGAGGATTGGGTCTTCGGGTTCAGTGGATTTCCGGCATTGTGTGAAAGCAGGTCCTCCATCTTGAGAAGTTGAACGAGTTTCCTCCGCACCTCCTTCTGCCACCGCAGGGCCCGGGGCCTTTCTCCGGACGAATACCTCAAGGTCCTGAGGTCGTCTTCGTTCGCAGTTGCAGCATGGGGTGGAAACCAGCAGGCACACGCTGTGCAGACAGCAACCAGACCGGCAGTCATGCGATTGGCAAACATATCCTCTTTCACCTTCCTTCCTGTGGTGGCTTGCCGCCCCCTGGAGCGTCTTGCTGTCACTATTTACCAGATGCTCTGCCCTGTTTGACCCCTTGCGGGTTCTCTCTCAACGGGCAGTGTCATCCTCATGCCGTGAAGCTGATACACCGCTACTCGATCAGTCCCTGTCCAGGATCCGGATAGGGGTTGACTCCCTGCGGATTGGTGAAGTCGAAGTCTTTAGAAAAGACCCGGCTCTTCAACTCCAGTTCCGCCTCTTCGAGGTATTTCATCATGGGGTGATAATCGGGGCCATTGTTTTTCAGATACCCAAATATCCCTTTGCTCGAATAGTAGTTATCTCTTGGGGTTGGACCACCGAGCCATTGTTTGGTTTTGATTTTATTCTTCTCCAGGATGGCAGTCATTTTCAACCATTCGTCCCTGGTGGTCGTTTTCACATTGAAAATCAGCGCATCCCGCATCGGCGCCATAATGGCAAAGACTTTGGCATAAGCCCTCTTGTTGTGGCTTTTTACGGTTACCGTTGTCTTGGTCAGCTTATATCCTTCCTGGAACGGTCGTCCTTGAGGAAGGACCTCGTTGCCGTTCTTATCAACCACCAGGTTATAGCCTTCTTTGACCAACGCCGGGTCCAAGGCATGCGGAATGGTGAATTGGCGCGGCGACTTGTTTCCGCCGGGTTTTTCTTTCCCAGGTTGACCGGAACGCTTCTGAGACCGCATGTTTTTTCTCGATTTTTCAAGAAACTCCCGGATTTTCTGATGGGTTGCCCCCGCTTTGCGCATCTTTTCGACTTCTTGCCGTGCCGACTCCGGCATTCCACGCCCCCGACGTTGTGGTTGCTGCCCCCACAGTTGCGATGAAAGAACGCATAGGGCAACCAGACCAACCTGCACATATTTTCGAATCATCATCATTCCTGCTCTCTGGTTGAATTGCTTGGGTGAAAATGCCCCTCCTTGGGACTCCGGAGACAAATTAATCATATCTTGTCGCTAGCGCTACCCCTAAGGCGCGCCTTTTGGCGTCGCAGCCCCGGAACGACCAGACCGAACATTATTGAATGTTGGCGCAGCAAGTCGACTCGGACCACCAGGAGCCAACGAATATCCATCATTATCAAACCGTTCTGGATCTTATCCGCGCCCTTTCTTCGACATTTTGGAGCACCACTGCAAGTCATCGCACTCCAGAATCTAATCCGCAACCATGTCAATCGGAACGGCGACCATGTTGTCCACCCATGCGTCAACCCCGTGGGCGCGCACCCCGATTTTTCCGGAAAGGATTGGCGCGTTGTCATCCGTGTAATCGATCCGCAGACCTTTCTCCGGATCTGATGATGGATGCATTCGGTTAAACCACACCCGGATCCGGCTCCCCTTGACCGCCACTCGAACATGGTTCCATACGCCGGGAATCACTTTGCAATCGAGTTGGCTCAGGTCGTATTCGGCCAGCGGTTGCCAGTTGTTTCTCATTTTTCCGAGATAGAGCTTCTTCGTATCAAAACCAACGTAGTAACCATGCATCCGATCAGAAGGATGGCCTGGCTTGTTGGCGCGAAAAACCAGACCGGCATTACCGCTGTCACCCTTGAGCATGACGACCGCCTCAAGAACGTAATCGTTCATTCGAGGCGCCCCGGCGATCAACTTTGCACCGGACGCAACGTTCAACACACCACTGGTTCCGTGCCTGCCGTTGCCAAACGCCAGCCATCCATCCTTTCGCGCGTAGGTGTCCTGGAAGTTGTCGAAGAAGATCGCATTGGATTTACCCGTCGCGTATTTCAGACACGCTTCCGATTCGGCGAAGGAGACAGGGGTCGCATCGGGCCACATCAATCCGCACCAGGGAAAAGTCGGTTCCGGCGTGCCGTGTTTTGTTTCCCAGTACCATCTGCAGTTGGAATTGCCCACCATCAACTCCCAGCACAGATAGACGCCCGGCGTGCTTTTTTTCGCGGCACGTCGGCCCTCAAGCCAGTGAATGATTTCGCAAGGCTCACCATTGCTCGGCCGCGGTGCAAACCATCTCGCGCCGGCTTCCGTAAACACGGCCCCCTTCCGGGGGTTCCTGTCGGCCTGACCATCCCAACCGCCCGCGCCCCAGAAGTAGGCGTGAGCGTCAACGATGTCCGTGGCGTCATGGTCGTCCCAGCAGGAGATCACTGGCTGAATCGGTTTGACTTCCTTCGCCCAACGGTAACCCGCGCTGCGAATCGACTCGCTGAAACTGCCTTTCCTGATCCCTGGCTCGTTAAAGATCTCCCACCACAACACGCGCTTGTCGGTTCTGAATGTGCTGACTACTTCCTGGATGTAGGGCTTGAACTTTTCAATGTTCTGCGGATCCCTGTCCCGGTCCTGCGGACAGGCGGCCCAGCGCCCGTTATGGTAGCCCTTGATCGGTGCGATTGGCTTGTCGAGGTGGATGTCCGCGTGTCTGTGGCAATCGTCGAAGAAACAGAAACCGGGCCTGATGTTGTGTTTTTCGCAGATCTTCAGGAACTTTTCGATATTCGCCAGGAAAGCGTTCTTTTCCTGGTCAAAGTTGATGTTGTGGAGATAGACCCTCAGCGTCCTGATTCCAAAGTATCGGCTGGCCGCCGCCATTTCCTGTTCGATCACCTCGGCGCGAAAGTCATGCCAGAGTTGGACCTGATTGGCTGCGTAGGCCGGCGTGTAGTTGGAGCCGACCAGTCCGTCCGTCGGCGGGTTGGGGTTGGCTTCGTAGACCTGAGCGCACGCAACCTGTCCGCAAATGATCGAGGCCAATGCGATCACCACGATAAGCGCGTTGGTTCTCTTCGCGGAAAACCGGCCAGTTGCTGCCTGGTGCCACCCGCTGGTTCGTCGTTTCATTTCAAGCTGGAGCAATCTGTTTCTTGGCTTTCTTATTAGCCTTGCCGCCCCCCTGCCCTCTTTACGGGAGACGCGGACAATACCCTTGAATTATGGCTGTCTCTTTCATCATGAGATTCACTTTGGCGTCATGGCTTGCCTGATTTTACTGTCCGGCAACCGAAAATACCGCCCGCCATCGCACCCGGGTGAGCCTGGAACCTGACCGTTGCTTTCTGCTTACCCCTGGTCAACTCAGCGGGGACCTCGTAGGTTATGTCCATGAACTGGCCCGGCTTGGGCGCTTCGAGTTTCTGCGTGGCGATCTTGCGATCGTCGATGAGGATGTCGAACACGCGGTTGTTCGAGTCACCGCCCCAGTAGGTGACGGTCAGCCAGATCGGCTGATCAGGCAGAACCTTCATATCGTAGGAGAACCATCCGCCCCCTCTCGCATCCCGCCAATTGCGCCCGAAAGCCGCACCCGAGTAGGTCGTCTTCCCCTGTTGGTTGTGTGCCCCTTCCAGTTTTGTGCCAGGCGTGACCAGATCGACGGTCGCTGCCTTGAGCTCTGCCAGTCGGCGGGCCTCGCCTTCACGGGTGGCTTTCTCTTCGTCCCACTCGGTCCGGGTCAGGAGTTTCCAGTAAACGGTGTAGCGCTGATGGTGGACTTGGTGAAGCGGGATGAGGGAGACGTCGACGGGCTTGCCCACGCCATGAGTCCGGAATTTCAGGTCTCCGTCCTCGCTGCGCCTGACCCATTCGCCCGGATCGGCCGATTCGGTGACCAGCACCGGCACAGTCGGGACGGGGTTGCCGGAGTACTGTTTGTTGTGACCGCAGAGGAGGTTGTCGGGCATCCCCTGGCGTCCCAATTCGCCGGCCAAAACCAGCGGACCGAACATGACGACGCCGAGGTGCTGGTCGTCGCGGGCGCGATGGAGATGCAGGTTCATGGGCAGGCGCACCTTGATCGTGTCCCCGTCTTTCCAGGTGCGCGAAAGGGCGAGATAGCTCTGCGGCTTCGCCGTGACTTGCTCCCGGTTACCGTTGATCCAGATCTCCGCACCGTCCCGGGCCCAGTAGGGCACGCGGATCCTGATGGTGAGTTCCCGCGGCTGCCTGACCGACAATCTGATTGTCGTCGTGTCCTGGCGGGGAAATCCCGTCTCCTGCCGGACGGTCAGGCCCTTTTCCTTCCAGTCGAGCTGCGAGGGAATGAAAAGGTTCACCCAAAGGGTATCGTCCTTGTGGAAATAGATGGTGTCACCGTATTTCGCGTGGTTCTCCATGCCGGTACCCACGCAGCACCACATCGAGTCGAAAGGCGTGCTGTAGGTTTTGAAGTGGCCGGGTTTGAGCGAGTAGAAATAAGTGTAGCCACCGCTTTTCGGATCCTGTGATCCCAGGATGTGGTTGTAGAGAGCCCGTTCGTAGTAATCCATGTAGCTCGCGTCCGGTTTCCATCCGAAAAGATGCCGGGTCAGCTTAAGCATGTTGTAGACGACGCACGTTTCCGTGCTGTCCCAGTTCAAGTGTTTCGCCTCTTCCCCGGCTGCACGAAAATGTTCATGGAAATCCACTCCGCCGGGCGCGAAGGAACGCGCATTCACCGCCCGATCCCAGAAGAAGCGGGCGATAGTCGCGTAACGCTCTTCCCCGGTGAGTTCATACAGGCGCGCGGCGCCGATGATTTTCGGCAGTTGAGTGTTGACGTGTTTTCCTGTGAGCACGTCCTGCTCGTTCGCCAGCGGATCGAAAATCACCTTGTGGCCGAAGCGCCGGGCCAGGGCCAGGTAGTCCTTGCTGCCCGTGATGGCGTGGAGATTTGCCAGAGCTTCGTTCATGCCCCCATATTCGCAGGTGAGCATGTGCTGAAACTGCCCGTCGTCGAGTTTGTCCGTCCCTCGCTTGGCCCATGCGGCGTATTTCTGCGCCACCTCCAGCGCCTGCCGGTTGCCGGCATGCAGGTAGGCATCAATCAGGCCGGCGTAGCTCTTGTGCAGCACGTACCACGGCACGTAACCGGTGCACAAACCCCATTTGCCAACCTTGATCCGGCCCGCGAAAAGTTCGTTCCATACTTCTGTCCGCACCGGCCCGGAATAGCCGTTGCCGTGTTTCTGCTGGACGGCGGCAAGCTCACTCACCATGTAGTCCACGCGCCGTTTCATCTCCGCATCGCCCGTGCTGGCGTAGGTCAATGCGCAGGCGCTGATGTAGTGGCCTGAAACCTGCCCCACGCAATCCCTTCCGGCCCATCCGCCGTAGCGTTCTCCTTTGGTGGGAAGACCGGCGCGCTCGTGAAATGGCCACAGGTGCCGATCCGGCTCAACCTTCTCCAGGTAGGCCTTGTTGAGCTCCATTGCTTTCTTGAAGGGGCCCTCAAGCAAGCGCACCCGATCCAGCGGAAACGATCGGGCTCCGGTCGGATCTTCGGCTTGCCCCGGGCAGATCCCGATCAGGCCCAACAGAACCGCAAACATGATTCTCCAATTGCATTTCATGATAGTTTTCCTTCTGACGATTGCGCCGCGCAGGTCTCGGCACCACCACTTCTAGCCAGCACCATGCCGACCTTCAACCCGGTGAGTTGGCAGCAGTTTCCAACCCGCCCCTCGCTGACCCGACCGTTGAAGGTCAGCAAGAGAACCGCCAACAACCCCAGGGTCAGCCGATATCTTTTCCAGTTTCGTGACATGACCGACTGATCGGGATTTGCTTTTTCACACAATACTCACATGGCCATCAATTCGCCGTTAACCACGATTGAATCTGCACGGATACGGAGCTCTCAGATAAAAAGTTTCAACTCTCGCCTCATCAACTGCAGGGAATCCTGTGATCAGAGGGGAGGATATATGCAGCCGTTTCACACCGCAGGTTCACGGCGGGGAGATCGGCGTGGAATATTCCATTCTGCGTGAACGCCAACAGCGGGAAAGGCGCAAACCAGAATGTTCCGCCAGTCGTTGCTCATCCCTCACCGAGTGTAATGACGAAGAAATTGACATAAGCAAAACCAGATCGAGTCCGATCGAAAAAGTGTTTCAGATTAAAGAAATGTGTTGAGACCCTTCATGGTAACTGTCGGTCCGTACGTTTCATGCGATCGACGAACATGAAACAGGACGCGCGTTACGCGGGTTTTGCATATGGGTAACATGACAAATGCCTCTGGACTTGCTTCCCGCACCTTCAGGTCCAAGCCGGATTTCGATGAATGCATGGCCCGCGTCTACGCCTGGTACGAACAGAAATTCATCGACCGGCCCCCGGTACGATTTCATCACCACAATATCGAGTATGAGCGCACCTCACAGGGCAAGGCCCGGTGGGCCCGCTACGAAGACCGCTGGCTGGACGTGGACCACCAGATGGACCTCTGGGAGCAAACCCTGGCCCAGACGAAGTTTCTCGGGGAAACCTTTCCCGTGTTCTGGCCCAACCTGAGCGCGGTGGTCTACAACCTGTTTCTTGGTCAACAGGCCGTCTTTGACGATGCCACCGCCTGGACGCACCCCTGCATCGACAACCTCGATGACCTGCCAGCGCTGAAGGTGCAGCGTGACAATGTCTATTTCAAAGCCGTCGGGGCGTTAACCGAGAGCGCCCTGGAACGGGCGGAGGATCGCTTCATGGTCGGTTTCTCAGACCTCTACGCGGGAATGGACTGTGCCATGGGCCTGCGCGGCACCCAGCAACTGTGTGTCGACCTCTACGAGAACCCGACCGGCGTGCATGCGCTCATCGGCCGGGCTTTTGCCGAATATGCAGACGTGTACAACAGTTATGACCGAACCCTGAAACAACACGGCCAGCTTTCCGTGACCTGGATCAACCTGCCCGTGTTCGAGCGGTTCAATGTGCTGGCCTGCGATTTCGCGGTATACGTTTCCCGGGATCATTTCGACGAATTCTGCATGCCGGTGCTGGGCCGGGAAGCGGCGCTCTTCACCCACAACGTGTTTCACGTGGACGGGCCGGGCGTGGCCAAGAATATTGATTCGATCCTCACTCTGGAAAACATGCCGGCTATCCAGTGGGCCCAGGGCTACGGCAAGGACAAACCCATCCGGCAATGGATCCCCCTGATCCGAAAAATCCAGGAAGCGGGGAAGAGCGTGGTCGTCGACCTCGAATTGAGCGAACTGGATGATTTCATGCGACATGTGGATCCCGCGGGCATCATGCTGTGGATTCCGGCGGCGCCTGAAGACCAACCGGAAGCGTTGAGAAAGGTGCAGGCATGGTAACGATGCTAATAAGAAAATCGTTCCCGGACGCCCACACCCTGGACCAGGTTGATTACGATCTTCGCCGGGGTGAGATCCACGCGCTGGTCGGGAAAAACGGGGCGGGAGCGAGCACCCTGAGGCAGACACTCGCCAGAGCCTGGTCGGCGGCACTTCGCCACGCCAATCGCCCGGTCAAACAGGTTCCAAAGAGTTTGGCCTGTATAGGTGAGCAGCTATCTCCCGGAAATATTGTGATATGATGACAACGAGAAAACTGCAGGCCCTTGCCTCCGTCGGCGCACTTCTGGGAATGCTCGTCACAGCGGTCGCCCAGAATCAACCGCCGCAGTTGCGCAAGATCGTTCTTGATGAAAGCCCGCATGACCCGTTTGAGCTCGCGGTTGCAAAGGATGGGCGGATTTTCTATGTGGAACGGCGGGGACAGCTCAAGCAATGCCTGCCCGAGAGCAGGACCTCCAGGCTTATTGCCTCGCTCAAGGTATACAGCGAACTTGACGACGGTCTGCTCGGGATCGCCCTGGATCCAGGATTCTTGGACAACAACTGGATCTACCTCTGTTATTCGACGCCGACAGCGAGCGAGAACTGGGTCTCCCGTTTCACCCTGGAAGGAGACACCCTCGATCTCGGCAGTGAAAAGGTCCTGCTCAAGATCAAGGTGCAGCGCGACACGCCACCCTGTCACACCGGCGGATCCCTGGCCTTTGATCTACATGGCAACCTGTTGATTTCCACCGGCGACAACATCAATCCCTTCAAGTCCGACGGCTATTGTCCAACCGACGAGCGACCTGGACGAGCGGCCTGGGATGCGCAGGGCAGTTCAGCAAACACGAACGACCTGCGCGGCAAGGTTCTGAGAATCACGCCGCAGCCGGACGGGGGGGTGACGATCCCCCGGGGCAACCTTTTCAAACCGGGACTGGCCAGGACGCGACCGGAGATTTTTGCCATGGGCTGCAGGAACCCGTTCCGGATTTCCGCTGACCCGAAGACAGGAACGGTTTACTGGGGTGAAATAGGTCCCGATTCCCGCAGCGCGAATCCCTCGCGCGGCCCTGCCGGTTTCGACGAAGTGAATCAGGCAAAGCAGGCCGGAAACCACGGCTGGCCGCATTTTGTCGCCGACAACAGACCCTATCGTCACTATGACTTTGCGACCAAGGTCTCAGGGAATCTGTGGCAGGCGGCCGATCCGAAAAACGAGTCGGTAAATAACACCGGTTTAACGGCCCTGCCCCCGGCGCAGGCGCCCTTGATCTGGTATCCCTATTCTGCATCGACGACCTTCCCGGAGCTGGGCAGCGGGGGCCGCTCCGCGATGGCCGGCCCCGTCTACTATTTTGACTCTGCCTCGCCGTCGCAGCGCAAACTGCCGGCGGAATTTGATCGTTGTCTCTTCATTTATGACTGGATGCGCGGGCAGATCCTGGCGGCAAAACTCGGCGAGAAGGAAGAACTGGTATCCCTCAAACGCATCCTGCCCAAGACCTCCTTCAAGAGGCCGATGGACATGGAGCTTGGCGCTGATGGCGCCCTTTACCTGATTGAGTGGGGCTCCGCCTATGGCGGCAACAACAAGGACGCCCAGATCGTTCGCATCGAGGCCACGCTGGCGCCATCGTTGCCCGCCGCCGCAACTGCCGCGCCCAGGACCCTGTCGATGGCGGACTATCTTCCCGCGCTGGCCGGGGGTAATGCGGAAGCCGGCAAGCGCCTCTTCGAAAACGGCGCCAAGACGGGATGCGTCAACTGCCACCCGATTGCGGGTAAAGGTGGTGTCATCGGACCAGCCTTGGACGATTGCGGCAGTCGCATGACAAAAGAAAAGATTCTGGAGTCACTGCTTTTCCCGGGCAAGGAGGTCACATCAGGTTATGGCAGCCTGATCCTGAAATTGAAAGACGGCAGCAACCGCGCGGGAATGCTGAAATCGGAAGGAACCCTTGAGTTGCAGCTGGAGTCTCCGGAAACGGGTCTCCTGAGCGTCAAGACAGCCGATATCGCTGAGCGCAGTGAGCTCGTGTCCGGGATGCCGCAGATCGCGGCTTCGCTTTCAACCACAGAGGTGGCTCACCTGGTGACCTATCTGAGTTCCTTGAAATCCGCAGACAGTTGGACCTTCGTCAGCATGCCCGACTTCCTCAACGTCGACACAACCTATCCGCAGCCAGGCTGGGAAGACGCGCTGGATTACGTGCTCAAGGCGGTCAAGGCGGAGAACCCGGACTTTCTCCTGGTCGCCGGGGATCTTGTGATGGGGCGATGGTGGGACGAAGAAACGATCAGGAAGCACGCAGCGATTTACTACCCTGACTGGATCAAGCGAATGAAAGCCCACGATCTCAAGTTCTACACCGCCATCGGCGATCACGAACTGGGAGACAATCCCTGGCCGCCTGCCCGAGCGAAGCTTGTCCCTCTCTTCAAGAAGGCCTTCCGCGACTACATGAAAATGCCGTTGAACGGCCCCGAGCACATGAAGGGGACGGCGTTTCACTTTCTACATAAGAACTCCCTCTTTATTGCGGTGGACGTTTTTGAAAAAGGCAAGGGTCAGCAAGGCGACATCGTGGCACAGGTCACGGGAAAGCAACTGGCGTGGCTGGAGACGACCCTCGGGGACCATCCGGAGGTCGATCACGTTGTGGTGATGGGGCACACGCCCATCCTCGGCCCGGTGCGCAAACGTTCATCCAGTGGATTGATGCTTGAGAAAGGCAGGCAGTCACCTCTCTGGCAGACCATGGCCAGGCACAAGGTCGATCTTTACCTCTGCGGTGAGGTGCACGCCATTACCGCTACCGAAAGAGACAGCGTCCAGCAGGTCGCCCACGGCGGACTCTTCGGCTACAATCCCCGGATCAATTATTTGGTCGCAAAGGTAACAAAGGATCGCATCGAGCTCGAACTGAAGGAACTCGATATTATCTGTAAAGGCGAGAAACTCTGGCAGGTTGGCAGGAACCGTCCGCACGAATCGGTCACAATTGCCGAAAACATCAAAAAGCGCGGCTTTGTCGAAGTCGGGCAGATGACAATTCTCAGAACGGGAACCACACGGACCGGCAAGGACAAGACCGGTTACTTCGACGAGTCGAGCAATCCCTGACCTCAATCGAAACCGACAGGAAATCACCCTCACTCAAAAAGTTGAAACCGACCAGTGATCCAAGTGAAGATTAACAGCCCCTATCCAATCGCCACCACTGCATCACTCGAACTGTGAGGCGCCAGGGCATACCGCCTGACTCAAATCTGACCTCAAGGATGCCGGTCGGTGAGGAGAAATGCGATTGGGAAGGAGTGTGGCTGCCCGTTTAACAACAAATCAAGGATGTTCGTGCCTGTTTCCACAGGTCGCAGCGCTTTGACATCAGCAAAAGGAGATCGATTAATGGACAATCTGAACAAACGCGAATTTCTGAAGATGACATCCTTGCTCGGAGCGGGAGCAGGAGCAACCGTTCCAACCATCGCGACCGCTGCCGGGGAGACGGCCACCCCGGCCGCCGTCCCGCCGCTGGCGGACCTGCTGGACGCGAATTTCGAATCCAGCACCGGCCGGCATTTCGGATCCCAGATCATTCATCACGGCGAGCAGGCTGGCTTCCAGGTCACCCCGATCAGCCAGGACAAGGCCGCCCCGGGCTACCAGCGACCGGGCAATCTCAGCAACCCGACCGTTGCAGCGCTGTTGCGCAAGGTGATGGAAATGGATGGCGCCGAAGCGATTGCTGGAGGGCCCTGCGGCATGGGCATCATTTCGCAGACCTACATGGCGTTGCTCAAACCGGGCGATCGCGTGGTGGCTCACCGCTGCAACTACGACTGGGTGATGTCCCTGTTCCGCGATTACCTGCCGGGGTGGGGCATCGAGGTCGAGTTCGTGGATCTGACCGACCCCGGAAACCTGGCAAAATCCCTGAAGATCAGACCCGCCAAATTCGTCCATTGGGAACCCTACGTGAATCCGACCATGGAAGTGCTGGACACCCCTGCCCTGATCAAGATCGCCAAGCAGGCCGGCGCCACTGTGATCCTGGACAACACCTGGCTGACCCCTTACCTGTTGCAACCGTTCCGCCTCGGCGCCGACCTGGTGATTCACAGCGTGACCAAGTACATGGGTGGCCACGGCAACGCCATGGGGGGAGTGGTTTCCGGCAAGAAGGACCTCGTGGGAAGGATCGAAAAGGCGCAAAACTGGTTTGGTGGATTGCTCAGACCCATGGACGCCTTCCTCGTCACGCAGGGCGTGAAAACCCTTCCCTTGCGGATGCGACAGCACTGTCGTTCCGCCCAGATGGTTGCCGAGTTTCTCCAGTCTCATCCGGCGGTGGCCCGGGTGCGCTATGGCGGCTTGCCGGTGTGGAACCGACAGGCGGAATCGGAGTCCCTGAAGGGCTTCGGCGGCATGCTGGGCATCGAATGGAAGAAGGACGCCGTCCACCGGGACCTGGGCAGACACGTCAAGCTGATCATCAATCAAACCAGCCTGGGCGATCCGGTCACACGGGTCCTGCAGCGCAAGGAGGAAAAGGACCGCGGCATTCCAGCGCGTTACACGCGGGTCTCGATCGGCCTGGAAGAACCGGAGGACCTGATTGCCGACTTCAAGCAGGCCATCGCGAAATGTCCTTAGAACAACTGGAGACCATGGACACCGAAACAAGGCAATCAGAGCTTGTTCGCCGCGATTTCATCAAGCTCGGCTCGGCCACGACGCTTGGCGTTCTCACAGGTGGCTTGTCGGAAACTCTTGCCGACGAAGTCACGAATCCGAAACCTGCAAAACGCACTTACGATTGCATTGTGCTGGGTCTGGGGGCCATGGGTTCGGCCTGCACCTATCAACTGGCGAAACGTGGAGCGAACGTTCTCGGGATCGAGCAGTTCGACATCGCGCACGTGCTGGGTAGCAGCGGCGGCATCTCGCGGCAAACGAAAGTGGCGCCTTACCTGGGCAGTGCCTATGGACCGCTCGTCCAACGGGCGAATGAAAACTGGCGCGCACTCGAGAAGGACAGCGGGCAGCAGGTCTTCCATCAGTGCGGGTGGTTGAATCTTCACGCCGGAAATCAGCTGTCACCGGCTCAAGCCAACAGCAAGGGTGTTAAAATCGAACTGCTGGACGCCGCCGCGGTTGAGAACCGGTTTCCGCAGTTTCAGAACCGGTCCAAGGATGCGTCGGCGATGCTGGATCATCAGGGCGGCGTACTGCGGAGCGAACTTGCCATCGCCACCCATTGCCATATGGCGCTGCAGCACGGGGCACATATCCGCGCTCAGGAACCCGTCACGGACTGGTCCACGGACGGGAATGGGGTCACCGTCACCACCACTCGCGGAAAGTACCGCGCAAAGCACCTCGTGATTGCCGCCGGCGCATGGAACTCGAAACTCGTTCCCCAGCTCCATGGCAAGCTGGTGGTGAGCCGGTTGGCGCTCGGCTGGTTTGCGCCCAGGGACAGCGCCGCGTTCGCCGTCACCAGATTCCCGACCTGGATCGACGGTGCGTATTACGGATTCCCCATGCTGTCTGGTTTTCCCGGCTGCAAAGTGGCCATGCACTGGGGGGGAACCCCAGCGGATCCCGACAAGGTCAATCGTACCCCGACTGCCGCCGATGAGAAGCCCTTGCGCAACTACCTCCGCAGCAAGCTGCCCGCAGTGAATGGATCGGTCCTCGCGATGAAGATCTGCATGTATACCTTCGCCGGGCCCTGGCTCGACTTTCTCCCCGGCGAAAAGCGTGTGACGTTCATCGCTGCCTGCAACGGAGGGGGGTTCAAGTTTTCCAGCGCCTACGGTGAAGCCCTCGCTGACCTCGCCACTGAAGGAAAAACGAAATTGCCGGTTGAAGTCATGAGATTCACCTAATCGCCCGGGAGATTTGGCAAGGGAGGGTCCCGGGCAGTCCAAAAAATGGAATTCCTGGCAGTTAATGCGGCATGGGATCGTAACAACCGGGATCTTCCGCGTAGAGCTTCACCTCGTTGCCATCGAGGGCGCCCAGACAGATCACCACGGGCGATCTGCGGTCCGGCGCCACCACATACAAAAATCGCGTATTGTTGAGTGGAAAAGGGGTGCCTTACCAGGGACGCACGCTATTCAGGTCGTCATTCCACTTGTGCAGGCGCAGGTTGTGGTCGGTGGGCAACAAGGCCGCGCCTGCACAAGTGGAATTCGTGGAGTTCTACTGGTCCATGAGACGTTTCCACGCGCCCATCGATTCCTCCAGATGCAGCCGCGCATCGCCACCGAGGCCATAGCACTGGAGACCGATCGGGCCTGAATACCTGATATCACGGAGAATCCTCAGGAAATCTGCGATATCATATGATCCTCTGCCGAGCGGTTGGATAAAGTTCTTCTTTGTTGCATAAACCTGTTCCGGTTTATCAGAACCGCTCAGACTCACGGCCATGAGCCACGGCTGAGCTTCCTTGAGCATGGATCGAAGATCCCTGTTCCTGTCTACCAGCATCCAGTGACAAAGATTGAACATGGCTCCCACCTCACCGGGCCGATTTACTTTCTTCGCAATGCGAACAGCATCACTACATGTTTCAAGCCAGTCCCTCTGATGGGGATAAAGCACGATTGTCACGCCGTAGGGTTTAGCCATATCGGCAATACGATTGATCACGGCTACTGCCTCATCGTCCAGTTTGCTGTCTGAAGGCTCACCACCTTTGATCAGCAGCGCAAGCTGCGACCCATGCTGCTGAAGCGATGGAAGAACCGCCGCAACGCGTTCCTCATCCACCGGTTGCGGCTTATTCAGCAGAACGTTCATATAGACCTGGAACAGGCGAAGATCTGCATCAGAGAGCGTCTTGGCCCGCGCCTCCGTATTACCGAGCCACAGGTGACCGCAGCCATCATACCCCGCCTCCTTCAGCATGGTCGCCTGCTGGGCAAGGGTGCGCTTCTTTGCGTCATGGGTAGCCATGCAAAACGCATAAAAAGGCCACCCGGGGCCGGGCAGATCTCTGATATATGATTTGTACCAGGCCAGGATCTGTTCTTCGGCAGGCCTGGATGCAATGATCAGGCGGGTGCGGACTGTTGCCGTTTCTCCTGCTTTCACGTCCCGGCCAAACAACGAGAAATACAGCGAGAAGTGACCCTCGCCATGATAGGGCGTAGACATCGCAAAACAGTCTCCGGGCGGTGCCATGAGAACTGCGCACAGACCATTCTTTTCATTACGCCGTATTCCGATCGGCGCAGCCAGCTGCTGCCTGATCTTCCATGTCACCGGACTCGGATGCTTTTGCCAGCGACCGTCGTCAATAAGAGTCGCTGCCTCCGCGTTCCTCGGAAACATCTGCCAATGGCCGAACGACCTTTCTGTCGTCGCAAAGCCAGACCCGGAATCCTTGCCGACATATACCGATGATCCGGGAAAATCCTCATGAAAATAGGATGCCAGGTAACTCTCGAATTGAGGAAGGTCCTCCTGCGCCTTCACCGTTGTTTCAAGATCAAGTGTGTCTGCCCCGCTCCAACGGTAGACAGCCCTCAGCTCAAAGGGATGGTCTTTCCCCGCGGGCCAATCGATCTGCACGGCGCCATCGGACAGAAGCCTGGATGTGCTCGGCCAGTCCCATGCCGCGGGCCCATACCGCTTATTCGTGGTAAAGACGCGATAATGGCTGAAGATACCATAGCGCGCTCCGTTCAATCCGGTTCCGGACGGAAGATGCACGAGCGAAGACAACCCGTATGATTTACCACCGTTTCTCAATGTTCCCCTGATGATTCCGGTATCAAACCGATATTCCTCTTTTCCTGACGATATGAACTTCGTTCCGCTCGGCGGTGTCTCTGCTGTTGTTTGACTCAACAGCGCCCCCATTGTCAGCAGGCTAATAGCATAAAGCTTCATTTGGATTCTCCTGTATGTGGCCGTGCGCGGCACTAATTTGAACAGCTCGACATTCTGGGTCTACGCCGACTGAATGACAATAGGGCAAATTGTCAATTGAGGGACAACATTGCTGTGAAGAGATCTGACGTGACCCATGTCAAGTATCCAGGAAATCTGACACCGTCTGATACCAATTCATCTCATCCCTGCTATGCTTTTCATGAAGAAATGCCTGTTCGCCTTCTCATGATTCGTGACCGTCATGTTCTTCGCGTCCCCTTCCAGTTTTTCTCCCGGAAACATCATAGCAATATCACCAAGCACATGGATTTCATTCAATGGCTCAGCATATTCGGACGGAGCCATCGCTTTAGCTTTTTCCCTGGTTGCCCAAGTCACGTCCTGAAGAGTATTGCCGCCCCATTCCGCATGAAGGGCACCTTGCCGCCTTCATCAAGGTGTTCTGGCCGGGGAAAGTCTGAACCCTCACCAACCCCGCCTCCCAGACCGCCATCCAGGGCAGCGTGACGCACGACGCGCCGTCAGAATTTTCTACTTCCTGCCAGTCGGCTATTACCTGCCCCACAATGACCCTCTTGCAAGGGATACCAGATGATCCACAACAAGCCAACCCGACGGCGATGGAGTTCCCTGGCCGTTGCAACATGTATTACGGTTTTCGCCAACTGCACCCAGGGGCAACCGGTCAAAACCGTCACTTGCGTTCCATTTTGGAAAGTGCAAGTGACTGAGGGCCTCTGGTCAGCCCGGCTTGAGGCAAATCGCAATGGAACCATACCGGCATCTCTGGCGTTCTGCGAATCGAGTAAACGGATCGATAACTTTGCGATCGCAGGCAAACTGAAGGAAGGCAAGTTCACCGGTTTGCATTTCAACGACTCCGACGTCTACAAGGTGATCGAAGGAGCCGCCTATATACTCAAAGTCCGACCCGATGCGGAACTTGAGAAATACATCGACGGCGTGATCGCCAAGTTCGCCGCCGCCCAGCAAAGCGACGGATACCTCGACACCTATTTCACCATCGCCCGGGCCGATCAGCGGTTCAGGCACATCCAACACAGCCCGCGGCACGAACTGTATTGCATGGGCCACCTGATCGAAGCCGGCGCCGCCCACTACGAAGTGACGGGCAAGAAGAACCTGCTGACGGTGGCGATGAAACTGGCCGACCATATCGGTTCGGTCTTCGGGCCCGAAAAGCGACACGAAGTGCCTGAACACCAGCAACTCGAATCAGCGCTGATCAGGCTCTATCGCGCCACGGGTGAGAAACGCTACCTGAAGCTCGGACAGTTCTTCATCGACCAGCGAGGCGCACCCGGCCGACGCAAGAATCCGGCTTCCTACAGCCAGGACCACATGCCCGTCCGCAAGCAGAGCGAAATCGTCGGGCACGCCGTGCGAGCGATGTACAACTGTGCCGGGATGGCCGACCTTTACATGGAGACCGGTGACGCCGAACTGCTTGCCGCCTGTCACCGACTTTGGGAAAGCACCACCCGCCGCAAGATGTACCTCACCGGCGGCGTGGGAGCTACCGCACACGGGGAGGCGTTCGGTGAGGATTATCAATTGCCCAACGCCAGCGCATACGCCGAAACGTGCGCGGCGATCGGGCTGGTGTTCTTCGCCCACCGAATGTGGCAGATCTCGCCAAACGGTGAGTACATCGACGTCCTCGAGCGAGCGTTGTATAACGGCATGCTGGGCGGAGTGTCGCTGATCGGCGACGGGTTCTTCTACGTCAACAGGCTGGCTTCCAGTGGCAAGGAGGGGCGGGGCGCGACGCGGCGCACCTGGTTCGGATGCGCCTGCTGCCCGTCCAACGTCTGCCGCTTCATTCCAATCGTACCGGGCTACGCGTACGGACATCGAGACGACAAATTATACGTCAACATGTATCTGCCCGGCAGAGCCAAGGTGAAAATGGACACCGGAGAAGTCACCCTGATCCAGCAGACCAAATACCCGTGGGATGGCAGGATCAAAATCACCGTCGAGCCAGCCAGGGACGCCGAGTTCACCCTCAAGATGCGAATACCCTCCTGGACCTCCGTCAACCCCGTGGGCGGAAATCTCTATCGTTATGCGGATAACGCCGACATGGGCGTCGGACTCAAGGTCAACGGGAACGACCAGGAGATGAAGATCGGCAACGGATACGCGTCGGTCAGGCGGAAATGGACCAGCGGAGATACGATCTCGCTGATCCTGCCCATGCCGGTGCGGCGAGTTCTGGCACACGAGAAGGTGACCGCCAACACCGGGCGCGTGGCGCTGCAGCGGGGGCCGGTGGTTTACTGCGCCGAGGGAAAGGATAACGCTGACAAGGCCATCGAGATTGTCCTGGACGACGGCATGGCGCTTGAAGCGGAGTACTGCAAGGAACTCCTGGGCGGCGTGTCGGTGGTCACCGGCAAGCTGCCAGGCGGAAGGGAGTTTGCGGCGATTCCGTATTTTGCCCGGGCCAATCGGGGCGCCAGCGAAATGAACGTCTGGTTCAAGCGGACACAAACGGGGCCTCCAACCAATGATAAGAAAGAAGACACGAACGAAATCGAGGGGCATTTTGACGGTGATGGTCATTGAACGCCTCGCCCCTTTGCTGTTTCTGGCTCTGTCGTACGGGTTCGCCGCAGGTACCGGGACACCGGCCGTCACGACTGAGTTGATCGAAGCCGATTGGTTGCACCAGGATGAGATGCGCGGCAGGGGCAGGCCTATCGCCAAACGGGTTCCAGCTCCGAAAGTGACCCGCGAATCGGACGCTGCTGGTGGAGTAGATGGGATCATCAACGGCAAATGGGGATTTCATACGCAGAACGAGAACAAGCCCTGGTGGCAGGTCGACCTGGGCAGCGTGCAGCCAATTGACCGCGTCGTCGTCTTTAACCGTTGCGACGCCGGGATGGGGGCACGGAATTCGAGAATACTCCTGCTGCTCTCGACCGACGGCAGGAAGTTCGAACAGGTCTATCAGCACGACGGTACCGTTTTTCTCGGCCATGCGGACAAAAAGCCGCTGGTGGTGAACCTCGACGGCGAGAACGCCCGCTTCTTACGATTGCAACATCCCGCGACGAGCTACTTCCACCTGGACGAAGTCCAGGTCTACAAAGTGGGAGACAAGCAAAACATCGCCTTGGGCCGTCCGGCAGATCAGAGCAGCACCGGTCGGTGGTCCAGCGGCAAGACCGCAGGCAACGTGCCGGTCGTTTCCAAGGCACCCATCGCCCAGCAGATCGCATCGGTTGTCGATCGGGGCTTGAAGCTTGCCAGAAGTCAACGAGTTCTCGGCGCCAACATCGACACGCACGAACAAACGCTCAAAGAAGTCGCCCAGCAGCTTGAAACGGTCGCCGGCGACGCATCCGGACACTCGCTGCGGCGGCTCTATATGAAAGCCTGTTGGGCCGTGCGAAAGATGACATTGGCCAACCCGCTGCTTGATTTCGACACGATTCTGTTCGTCAAAAGGGCGACGGCCATGTTCCCGCACATGTCGGATCAGTACTATGGCTGGTGGTCGCGCGGCGGCGGTGGAATCTATCTGCTTAAGGGATTCAAGGGCGACAGTCCGCGGGTGGAGTGCATCACCAAGAACTGGCCGAAGGGCAATTTCCTGCGACCTGAGCTTTCCTACGATGGCAAGAGGGTGCTGTTCGCCTACTGTAAATACGATCCCGATCTCTCCAAGGTTCCCAACAAGGTCGACAAGGAAGCGCTGCCCGAGGACAGCTTTTACAACATCTTCGAGATGAACCTAGACGGCAGCGGTGTCCGGCAGCTTACCCGAGGTCGTTACGACGACTTCGACGCCCGCTATCTGCCCGACGGGCGGATCATTTTCCTTTCTACGCGAAAGGGCATCGCGCTGCAGGCAGGCAAGGACAGCGCTGAGGCCACGTGCGACAGCACTCAACCGGACAGCTATGTCCGTTGCGGGGGCGGAAACCATCGCCCGGTGGCCGTGTTTACCTTGCATCGGATGGACGCCGACGGCGGTAAGCTGATGGCCATCTCGGCCTTCGAGAACTTCGAATGGACGCCGGCTGTGGCATCCGATGGGCGGATTATCTACGCACGGTGGGATTACATCGACCGGTTCAACGGACATTTCATCAGCCTGTGGTCCACCAATCCCGACGGCACCAACGCACAACTTGTTTACGGCAACTACACGAAGAAACCCCAGTGCATTTTCGAAGCCCGGCCGATCCCCGGGTCGACCAAGCTCATTTTTACGGCCACGGCCCACCATTCGATCACCGGCGGCTCACTCTGTCTGCTTGATGTCCACGCTGGCAACGAGCATGAGCGACCGCTTACGCGACTCACGCCCGAGGTCCCGTTTCCGGAAACCGAAAGAAATGTCGCTACCTACTACGCTGGTCCCTGGCCCCTTTCGGAAGAGTATTTTCTCGTCGGTTGGAGCGATCGTCGTTTGCCCGGGCACAGCCTGTTGAAAGATGACGATCCAAACAATCCGAAGAACGCAATGGGAATCTATCTTTATGACGCGTTCGGAAACCTCGAACTGTTGCACCGCGACTCAGCCATATCGAGTATGAACCCGATTCCCGTTCGGCCCAGACCAAAGCCGCCCGCGCTGCCGGACAGGTGGGAACCGGGTGAACCGCAGGAGGGAAAATTCCTTGTGCAGGATGTTTATCGGGGCCTGGACAATTATCAAGGATCGGGCGCCTATCAGGGATTGAACAACGTGCCGCGCGGTTCGATCAAGCGACTGCGTGTGGTCGGTGTTCTGCCGAAGGTACAGCCGCAGATGAACAACCCGCGGCTGGGAATTTCGCGCGAGGAGACCGGCAAGTTCATCCTTGGCACGGTACCCGTCGAGAAAGACGGCTCGGCTTATTTCGGCGTTCCATCAGGCATGTCCGTCTTCTTCCAGGCTTTGAACGCCCAAGGCCAAACCGTTCAGACGATGCGGTCGTTGACCTACGTGCAACCGGGCCAGACGCTGGGATGTGTCGGTTGTCATGAATCGCGCCATGCGACCCCCGGAATTGCTAGAGCTCCACAGGCGTTGCTCAGCGATCCGGCCAAACTCAGACCAGATCCGCCGGGAACCTGGCCGCTGCGGTTTGACACGCTGGTTCAGCCCGTGCTGGATAAGCACTGTGTGTCGTGCCACAACCCAGACAGCAAAGCTCCGGAGGCCGCTAAGCTCGACCTGTCGGCGGCGAAGTCTTACGACAACCTGCTTTCGTTTGGCGGAAATGACCTGCACAATCTGGTCCGCGAACGCGACCGTTCATTGGCAGGTGTTTCGCCTTCGCTGAAGAGCAAGCTCATGGCCATGTTGACCGATGTGAGACTGCATCACGAGGTCAGCCTTAGCGCCGACGACCTCTATCGTCTGACAGTCTGGATGGACACCTACGGCCATCTTCAAGGCGCATTCAGTTTCGAACAGGAAGAGCAACTGCGCAAATTTCGCCGTGAGATCGAGCATCTGCTGGAAGAGTAAGCACAGTAGATCGTCGCGCTCCCCGTCTCCCTGACCGCCATCCAGAACCGCCCAGAAAAGGAATTCCTGGCAGTCAACGAGAGAAAGTTTCCCTTTACTTCAGCGAAGGCAACTTTTGCTCCTCAATTTGCAGGGAGAGGTGTCCCTTGGGCGGTTGGATGCCGCGGCGGGGATGATTGTAGCGCAGGAAGCTTGTTACCGCGAGGGTGACCTTGCCACCCTTGAATTCATCTCGGACATCGCTGTAGATATGAGCGCCACGAGGTTGTCCGCCCTGCCTCAGCGCGACCCCGGTCTTTGACTCTGCGAAAAGCTTGCCGTTAAGATAGATCGCATAACCTTCGCCGGAATTCACATGGGCGGATCCTCCCACCACGATGCGGTAACGATGACCTTTCTTTAGTAACGGAAGCTCCACCGTGCCACGAACCAGCAGGACTTCCTTTTCCCATAAGGTCTT